>CAIKOJ010000225.1 GCA_903829015.1 uncultured Bacteroidota bacterium | reverse complement strand
TTTCGCTACGGGTTTGTAGTCTTACCTTTTTTTTATTTATTGTAAACTGTTCTTCGGTTATTATTTCATTTAATTTCTTTTTGAATTCCCGGTTAAAAATTTCGTGATATGATGAAAATGTGATATCGTCAGCATAACGTGAATATGTTGATTTATTTTCTTTTGCGAAATGATATAATTTTTTGTCTAAGCGTTTGCAAATAATATTCGTTATTGTTGGAGAGGTTGGTGAACCTTGAGGCAAACAATCATTTAAACAGCAGATATTCGCAATTATATATGCAAGATATTTTTTATTTTATGACTTCTTAAAGAAAAAGTTAATCTACTTATACGAACAGGGTGAATTTTCAAATCTTCCCCCATTACAACAAATAGACTTTATTTTATCTATAATTAAAGACCGTACAGAAATGGGTGGAATTTCGTTTTTAGATTTAGTGTTGCATCTTGAAAGCATCAATTATTCTTGTGGATTTACTATGCTTAAAGAGATTTTACAAAAATTAGAAAAGAATGAAAAAATATTACTGCAAGACGAGGTTTACACACTGACATTTGAAGCAGAGTATTTATAGGTTATATGAACGAAAAAAACGAGACCGAGCGGGCAGTCCGAAACGAAACTGCCAGAATGAGGGAGTTGACAAATGCGACTTGGTCTGCTGGTATTGGGGCTTTTGGTTTAGTGAGTCTTGAGTTTTACAAATTGAACCCTCGTTGGATGCCTTTATCGACTGTTTTTTATCTGCTATTGATTGGCGGCGCGATAGGTATAATGATAAGCATAATAATGCCAAATTTAGGAGAAAAAGTAAAAATATGGTTAAATAATTAGACATGTCCTCCTTGTTGGCCGTAGTCTTCTAAACGAATGTTGGGCTGGTTCCCCCCCGGTTCTCCGTAGTGTTCCACACATAAAAATAATATTTTTTTTTGAGGTGTACGTCTCCCACAATACCCCTGCGGGAGGTGGCAATCTCCTTTCAGAACAATACAAACAAACCTTATTCAACCACCAATTTGCTGTAATGCATATTACCCTTCAGATCCTCCAGCACAAAATAATAACTGCCTTTGGCGATGCCTTCCAATGAAAAAGAAGCAGTACCATTCTTCACTTCGGGCTGCAGAGCGATTATCCTGCCTGCTACATCTGAAAGGAAACAACTGCTGATGCCATCAATGTTTTCGAGCGCAACAGAAAATTCAGTACCGGCAGGGTTAGGATACAATTCTATCATTGATTTTGAAGACACATTACCCACAGCAGCGGTAGCGCTCAAAGTATAGGTACCTTTTACGTACATCACCTTACCCGAATTGTCGTCTTCCCAAACTATATGCACTACACCCGGTGCTACTGCTACATCGGCATTCATAACCGAAGAGCTGGTAGAACCCGGCAGTATATTGTAACCCGATAGTCCGGATGCAATATTACCGGCAAGAGAATAAGCTATGTAGCGGGTACCCGAAACATTCTGCACCCATACAGCAACGGCTGTGTTGCCTGAATGATCGATACGTGGATAATTTTGATTGGACAAGCCGGTGAACGGCCCGGTGATACGGTTGTTAAAACCTGCCATGCCTGATATAGACTCCTTGCTGATATGCACCAAAGCCGGACCCGATGCCGAGCTCATATACACGGAGTAAATGGTATCGCCGTTCACAAATCCATCAGGCCCAGATGCAGGACATGAGGAAATGTTCCAGTTGGTTGTATCTACCCTCACGTTATTTGGGAATGTTGCACCGCCATCGTTAGAGAGGCCTGCCCATATGTCGCGGATATTGCTATTGTCATCACGGTACAGCATAATTGCTTTTGTGCCTGAGCTGATCAATGCTGCAGGGCAGCAATCGCAAACCGGACTTGTAGATTTACTGGCCAAAACATCGCTGGTAAAAGACATACCAAAGTCTGAAGAACGGCAAACCACGTACCTGGCGTTAGCCATGGTACCCGAGTCGAACTTCATAAAAGATACCAAAGGGTTGCCTGTTGAAGTTGTTGTAACGATCGGAAATCGGGAAAGATCGGAACCTATATTATCAACGCGCACCGGTGCAGCAAATGTTGCTCCACCATCGTATGAGTGTGCCAGATAAGAGTAATTGGTGCTGGTCATTTCGGGTGTCGCTTTCATGGTTACATAAACAGTATCACCCGAAGCTGCCAGATCTGGTCCTGCCCATGCTTGCGAGAACACCGTTAAAGAACCGGATACAACCGCAGGAGCAGTAAAAGCTGAACCGCTCCATTTTGAGAAATAAACCCGCGTATCTGTTTGTCCGAAGATGACATACGGATCTCCGCTGCGGTTGAGTGCAATGCGCGGATGGTTGTTGTGGCTCGCACCGACCGAATAGATGGAAACGGGCGTACCCCATGTAATAGCCTGCGCAAATGCCGAGGCACTTAAAAATGTAATAAAGAGTGTAGTAAGTAGTTGCCTCATAGTTCTGATTGAAAATTTAAATTATTTATATCAAAAGTAACAAAATTTATCGTTTGACCATTGTTTAAGAATACGAACATTAAAATAAACACATCTGTAAGACAAATAAATGTATTGGCCTATTGACCTATTATTTCTGTAATTTTGTTGTATCTATTTTTAAAACCAACAACAATGAAAAAGATCATCACTACGCTAGCCCTTGCACTCACCGCCGGCTTTGCCCATGCACAAACTACGGCAATGGATTTTAACCGTGCCGACTGCAACGGTTTCATGCATCATTTGTTTACAAACGATCTGGACTCAGGCAATGTGGTGATACTTGAATTTTATATGGGTGGTGGTTGCACATCGTGCATTACTGCGGGTCATGCGCTCGAATCATTAAAGACAACGCTACTGGCAGCACATCCGGGCAAAATACGCTCGTATGCATCAGGTTATTTGAACACTATGTATTGCTCGGCTGTGAGTACATGGGTAAGCAGCAACGGATTTACTTCTACGCCAATTGATTCCGGCGCTGCTCAGGTTGCCTACTACGGCGGCTTCGGTATGCCTACCATCGTAATACTGGGTGGCACATCTCATTCTATTTTGTACACCGATATTGGTTTCACCAACAGCGATACCATTGCTATGAAATCCATCATCAACAGTTTCTTTGCCGGTACACTCGATACGAAATCTGTGACGAATACTGAGAACATGTTCAGTGTTTTCCCTAACCCTGCATCGGATAACCTAAACTTCAAACTCTCTTTGAATGAGCCTGGTAACGTAAAGCTACAGATCATGAACGTTTCAGGTGAAGTGCTCAGCGTATCTAAATTCGAGCATGCTGCGGTGGGTAATTTCACGAAAACTATCAATACTTCGGATCTTGCTAATGGTCTTTACATGATAAAGGCTACTGCCAACGGGCATAATTATTTTTCAAGATTCACCATTGCCAGATAAAATAATTCTCCGGTAAAACTACTGAATGAAACGATTACTGATCTGTTTAATAACTGCTGTACATGCTTGTCATGCATACGGCCAGACACCATTATTCATACCTGCTGCGTTGACCGGCACTACTTTCAATCTCAATGTTCAGTCGGGCACAACCAGTTTTTTCCCGGGTTACAATACACCCACGTATGGCGTCAACGGATCATTGCTGGCACCTACTTTGATATTCAATCAGGGCGATTCTATTCATATAAATGTTACCAACAGCCTGCCGGTAACTACTACTATGCACTGGCACGGCTTGCATGTGCCTGCCATGTACGATGGCGGTCCGGAGCAGGTGATCTCGCCCGGCACCACGTGGCAGCCTGTGTTTAAGATGATCAACGATGCCGGCACTTATTGGTACCATCCGCATGGCCTGGGCAAAACCGATCTACAGGTATCTAAAGGCATAGCCGGAATGATCATTGTAAAAGACCCGGTAGAAGCGGCACTGAATTTACCCCGCACATACGGCGTTGATGATTTCCCGGTGATCGTGCAGACAAAAGCATTTGATATGCTGAGGCAAATAGCCATTGCCACCGAAGACGATACCCTGCTGATGGTGAACGGAACTGTAGACCCCTACCTCGATGCCCCGGCACAGGTAGTTAGGTTGAGGATACTGAACGGCTCGTCTATGCGCAGTTATATGTTTGGTTTTAGCGGCAACCTGCCCTTCAAACTCATTGCCAACGATGGCGGTCTGCTGGATACCAGTACTACGCTTACACGCATCAGGTTATCGCCCGGTGAGCGGATTGAGGTGCTGCTGGACCTTACCGGAAAAGCAGGCCAAACAATTTACTTTAAAAACTACGGATCAGAACTGCCCGCTGGCATCTATGGCGCTGCAGTGGCAGGTACCGGAGCGGCAACCATTCCGTTCTACAACCTCAACCACCTCAACGGCTCTGATTACAATGTTATGAAGCTGAATGTAGTAGCACCCACAGCCAGCCCGGTTACGAGCATACCGGCTACTTTGGCTACACTGTCGCCATGGTCTGTTTCCTCGGTTGATACTACCCGTACATTTAAGTTCGACCCTAAGATCGCCGACTCAACAACTTTTGCTATGGGTCCGTTCAACATCAACGATACTCAGTTCGATATGGGCTTGATAAATGTGGTCACCTATATCAACAATACCGAGATCTGGACGCTGATCAACAATACCATGATCGCCCATCCTTTTCATATACACGATGTTTTCTTTTACATTCTGGACATAAACGGTGTTCCACCCCCCGTATTTGAGAGAGGCAAAAAAGATGTGGTGCTGGTGATGCCCGGCGATACTGTACGGTTCATTACAAAGTTTGAAGACTATGCCGATGAATTGACGCCCTATATGTATCACTGCCATCTGCTGCACCACGAAGACGACGGCATGATGGGCCAGTTCGTAGTTATGCCCGACAAAACAATGGTAAAGCCGGTGAGCAAAGAAGCTGATATATTGCTCTACCCCAACCCATCAAACGACAAACTAACCGTTACTTCTAACAGTACCATCAATACATTGAGCATAAGCAACCTTTTTGGTCAGACGTTATTTACACAGCAGTACCATTCACCAAAAGTTGAGGTAGATATTGCAGACTTGCCCGCTGGTGTATACTTCATCAGGATCAACAACACTGATGTGCAGAAGTTTGTGAAGCAGTAATTAATTAAACATTGATGGCCTAGTTCGGAAACTGGATATCATATTTCTTCCCGTTCCTAACTGTGAGTTTATGCGCCCGCAGCCAGGGGTTGTAGATCTTCAGCATTTTATAGCTGGTGTTGTTTTCCTTGGCAAACGTGGTGAGGTTTTCTATGGTTTTATCTACTGTTACCGTTCTCGATTTCAGAGGCTTGTACTGGTCTTCGGGTTCTACTATCAGGCCGTAAGAACGGGCATGAGACAGCAGGTACTTCAGTGCCAGTATCCTGAAAACATAGCGGTTGGTTTCGTCGGGGAAGATCATATCGTAGTACACCTTAGCCTCCTGAAAGTCGCATTGGTTCTGGTATCCGGCTTGTCCGCAGTTGTAAGATGCCGCCGCGCCTGTCCATGTACCGAATTTATCGTGTGCATCTTTAAAATACTTACAGGCAGCATCAGTAGCCTTTACTACGTTAAACCTTTCGTCCACTTCATCGTTTATTTCCAATCCGTAGCGCGGACCGGTTTCTTTCATAAACTGCCAGAAGCTTGCTGCCCCTACTGCCGACAACGCATTCTGCTGTAGCGAGCTTTCTGCTATGCACACATACTTCAGGTCATCAGGTACACCATTGACTTTCAGCCTTTCTTCAATGATCGGAAAATAGCGCCCTGCCAGTTTCAGCGTGAGCAGTTGTGATCCGTGCAGGTAAGAGTTCACCAGCAGCTCACGGTCCAGTTTCTCGCGCACATCCCAGCGGTCCAGCGGCACGGGCTCACCACAAAAATCCATAGAAGATGGCAATACCGGCGTATACCATTTATACTGAAACCTGCCATCGTTGGATACCTCAATTGGTGTAGTGCCAGGGTCTGGTTTTTTAAGTGATACGGCAATAATTACCAATGCGCAGGCTGCTGCACCTGATAAAAAATACACCATCGATCGGATTGCTGGTTTCATTGTACTGAACTATATTTTTATAAACTTACCTAATATCCATGAAAATAATCCAATGCTACGGGGCAAAAAAAGAAGATTATGCACACAAGGTGGATAATCTTCTAAAATTTCGATCCGATATCTTACCGGAAGCCGGACACGACTATTGCAGCTGGCGCTACTTTTTCTCCATCAGCTCCATCAACTCGTCCAGTTTTGGCTCTAGTATGATCTCTGTACGGCGGTTTTTAGCACGACCTTCAGGGGTGCTGTTGGTAGCTACCGGATCGTACTGACTGCGGCCGCTGGCTATCAGCCTTGCCGGAGTTACATGGTATTCGTCTATCAGCACATGCGCAATAGATGTGGCCCTTGCCGTACTTAGCGACCAGTTGTCGGCATATTTTACTGTATGAATTGGCAGGCTGTCGGTATGGCCTTCAATATCAATGTTGATGTCTTTACCGGCATTGAGTACTGCCGCCACTTTCGAGAGTGCTTCCTTTCCTTTAGGATTCACCTCTGCACTACCCGATGGGAACAACAGACTTTCCTGCATACTCACGTACACTTTACCATTCTTCATGGTTACGGTGATCTCGTTGCTGTTAAAGCCCACCAGCGCATCGGCAATCTTTTTACGCAATGCCTCGGTTGCTTTCTGCTGCTGGTCTATCAATGCCTGCAGCTGCTCCAATCTGCGGCGCTGTTCGGCTATCTTCTCCTTGGTGCTGTTCAGCTCCTTGGTGGTGTTTTGGTTCTCGTTGCCCAAGCTGCTCAGCCTGCTGTTCAGACTTCTTACATTGCCTTCCAGATTGACAATGCTATCCTGCAGGTTGGCCACACGCACCTTCAGGTCTTTGCTTACCTTATCCAACCAGCGGTTCAGGTCTGTTTGCTGGGTCAGCCTTTTCTGCAGATCCACAGCGTTTGCATGCTCTTTGTCGGCACGCGCTGTCTCGGCAAGAAACTTCTTCTTGGATACTATGCAGCCGGGCAAGAACACCGCCGGTAGTATCATTATACTTAAAATACCAATTACTCTTTTCATATGAATGGATGTTGTGTTAATGAGATGCAGACAAATTTACGAACATTGGTGGTGGTTTGGTGAGATAGTGTATTATCAGTTTTTAGTATTATGTGGAAATCACCTAATCAGTCACCCGCAAATTATTACCTGATTATCATATATTTGGGTACTTTTGCACCTCCTAAATAAGACTTACAACAATGAAGAAATTACTCATACTTGGATTTCTGTTCCCGATATTCGTTCATGCTCAGGACGATCTAATCAGAAAAATCGAATCCAACAAAAGCTATACAACGTCCACAGTTGCTATAACTAAAGGTGAAACTGACGATAAAAAATACCACTTCACCAAACTGATTGATCTGGAACATACAGATGTGTGCAATCAGGCAAGTTCGGGTACGTGCTGGAGCTATTCTACCAATTCATTCCTCGAAAGTGAAATGATGCGTATGGGCAAGCAACCTATAAAGCTGGCAGAGATATTCAGTGCACATTGTGTGTACCTCGATAAAGCGGATGCATATGTGCGTATGCATGGCTCGGTAGCATGGGGCGATGGCGGTGAGTGCCACGACGTGATCAATATGTATGCCAAGTACGGTGCAATGCCGCAGGAGGTGTACACTGGTCTGCACTACGGAACTACCAAAAATAAATTTGCTGAAATGCAGGCGATACTGAAATCGATGCTGGATGCTGTTGTTTCTAACCCCAACGGCAAACTGACCCCATCGTGGAAGAAAGCTTATGCCGATGTACTCAATTCTTACCTGGGTGCTATTCCGGAAAAATTCAAATGGGATAACCGTACTTATACGCCCAAGTCTTTTGCGGCAGAGCGTGTAGGCATACACCCTGAAGACTATGTGGAACTGGGCTCAGTTACTACCGACCCGTACTATAAGAAAATGACGCTGCTGGTACCTGACAACTGGTCGTTTAGCCGGGTATTTAATGTGCATATGGAAGACCTGACCGATATTGTAGACAATGCGCTCAATAAAGGTTTTACCGTGGCATGGGCAACCGATGTGAGCGAAAAATACTTTAGCTGGAAGAACGGCGTGGCTTATGTACCTGAGAAGGATTACGACGACATGAACGACTCTGAAAAGAAATACATGTTCGACGGGCCTAAGGACGAAAGAGTGATCACTCCAGAAAAACGCCAGCTGGCTTTCGACAATTACGAAACCACCGACGACCACGGCATGCACATAGTAGGTATGGCTGCCGACCAGAACGGAAGGAAATACTACATTGTTAAAAACTCTTGGGGCGACAAGAACGACTACAAAGGTTACATCTATGTATCCCGCGCATTTGTGCAGTACAAAACCACTGCCCTCCTCCTCCACAAAAACGGCATACCCAACAAACTTCGCGAGAAGATGGGTATCTGATTGTAAGACTATTGAAATACTACAGCGGCCGCAGTGATGCGGCCTTTGTTTTTGTGTAGACTACCTGTTCAATACTTCCAGGTAAACGACACTCAACACAATGCGTTAATTCGCATTGTCATCATCTCCAAACCTAAATCCCAGCGAGATAACCGCTGTGCCGCCGGCTACATTCTTGGACTGTTGTTCGCGGGTTCTTAAGTTATAACGATCCAGTTGGTAGATGTTGTTGATCAATTTTATGGTAAAATAAGCTCCCCATCCATTGTTTGTAAGGCGCAGAAAATAACCTGTACCGAGGCCTAAATAAATCCCGTTATCCTTAGGAACCGTATACTCATAATACCCCTCACGGTATATTTCGTTACTGTGCTTGTAAAAATCAACTCCAAGATCAGTAAAAAAATAATACTGACTTATTTTTTCGGGGCGGATACGGAACCGGAAATCTGCGAATACTGCGGGTGTAAATTTACGGAAACTGGTCTTTGCAGGATGAAACACATAGCCCTGAGTGCCAACACCTACGCCTATATACTTTATGAGATTGTAATTGTACGTTACCGAAAACCCCGGATCAAGGTAAGCAAGACTAAGAGCCCCATCAGCAAATACATTGTGTTTTTGCGCCAATGTGCTGAACCCGCTGAATAATACTAACAAGGCTATAATTACATACCTCATTTAACTTTTCTTAAGTGGTCTTGAATATGACAACCCATCATTAGTGTTGCTTCGCAAGTGTAAAATAGAAAATGTGAATTAAATTACTTCCCTTTTTGTACTGTTGAATCAAATCCAACCCAACAATTCACCATACAAAAATCTACAACTCTCTGCGAATTCCGAATCAATATGTGTTACCCAACTCCAACACTCCCCTCTCAACTATTCCTATACTTCTCTTTAAAAGTCTCCTTATCGCCGTACTCGGCGAAGTTCATGCGGGCCTGGTGTTCGGCTTCTATGAAGTTGGCATTTAGTGCATGCCTTATGGGGCACCAGTGCTTTTCGGTGAGTGATACTATTTCTTTCCAGTAGCGCATCAGGCCGTTTACGTATCCGCAGTACAGACAGCCAATCTTCTGCACTATGTTGAGGTATGTTAGTGAAAGCCTGTCGCGCACCATGATGTACTGCGAGCGTTTTACGTATGGTATCTTGTAGATCGGGAAACAGATGCGGTGGTATATTTCGGCCCAGATATCGAGTATGATCACCGGTATCAGCAAGGATGCTATTACGGGTGTTACCAGCAATACCAATACACGGTTCCATGGCCCTCTTTTCTTTTTCATTTCTTATAGTTCTTATTGTTGTACAAATGCGATGCAAAGCGCGTGGTGGCGCACTTTACGTTCTTTCTGCAATATACTGAGTATTTGAAATCGGGGTAGTATAATAAGCAGCGTTCTATACGCTCATCAGTTATAGTGGTTACCTCACCGTGTTAAGGTTCGGCAAGGCTCACCATAACATTTTTTCAATTTGGCTTTGTAAGAAAATTAACAGCGTTTCCTTATGCGGGATACCCTATTGTATCATCAGCCGCTCGTTCACAATACCATGTGCGCTTGCTGCAGAGATCATGTACAAACCGGGAGCAGCGTTCAACTGAAACTCTACCTGCGTATTTGTATTCGCAGTGATCTCAGCTACCTTACTGCCGGTGAGCGATACAATGGTTATATGCACTTCCTGTTGCAGCTCTGAAGATACATTGATGGTAAATTTCCCTGTGCTTGGATTAGGAAACATCAACATCGTTTCTTTGGCAGCATTCACCGCCGGTGCAGCCAATACACCACGCAGCAACCTGATACGGT
>CAIKOJ010000224.1 GCA_903829015.1 uncultured Bacteroidota bacterium | reverse complement strand
CGATGGTTTCGTTTTTGTTAAAAGAGGAAAATTCTACATATTTATGTACATCGTACATATCGGATTTTAGCGGTGGATTCTTTGTGGGTCGGCCTGGGTCCACGCGCTAAAATCTGCGATGTAGAATTTTCCTCTTTTAACAAAAACGAAACCATCGTCACTCATGTGTACTACCATCGAGACTCCCTGGTTATATATTATGGGATACAATCTCTCCACTGCGTCCTGTGAGAGAATGGATTGTTTGCAGTCTGCGCAGGCAATGCAAATGCAATCAACAAAACCTTCTAGGTAAACCACCCACTCTATTCGTTATAATAGAAAATGTACTGTTTTCTGTTTTTTTTCTTTTTTGGCGGTCTGCTAGGACTGACGACTGACGCACGTGCATTCGAAAAAAGCCGGGCCACCGGCGGCCGCTGTTTTTTTAATTTTATTTTAAAAAAAGAACCCAAAATAACTCTGTATGTAGAATTTGCACACGCATGTAGCCAACCGTACATCATACACTTCACGGCGCGATCCTGCTGAGAGCCTGACTTCAACCTTGTCTTCCATCCTTCTGTGTCTAGATTCTAGATACTAGATAGCCAAGTTCTTTCGCTGATCGTCGTGGTTACATAGCCTGCATACTTTGATTAATCAAAATGAAGCTCGCAATCCTTGCATCTCTTATCGGAGTGTCATCAGCCTTCGCTCCGGCATCCAACGGAGGTACGTTGTCGCGATACGGCGTGCGAAATCAGATGCTTCTGCTATGGTTCAACTCAGACTTATTGGACACCAGCTAGTATCAAGTTAACGTTTTGATTCTATGTGCGCTGGCATGTGTTTTATGATACGTTGTGATCATAATATGGAAATTTAGTCATGAAATTCGTATCAGTCTAACCACTTTTTTCTCTTTTGCTGCCATTTTCCAGCTCGTGTTTCCACCTCTGTCAGTGCTGCTGAGAAATCAAAGGCGTTGCCATTTCTTCCCCGCCCAGCAAATCTCGATGGTTCTGTAGGTGATTATGGCTTTGATCCTCTAGGTATTTCAAACTACGTTCCTATTAGCTATCTTCGTGAATCTGAGCTTAAGCACGGCCGTATTGCTATGCTTGCTTGGCTTGGATATGTATCTGTAGATTTGGGATTCAGGATCTATCCTCTTCCAGCTGAGTGGGAAGGTCTTACTTCTGCCACTGCTCATGATGCCGTTGTTGCTCAAGGCGGAATGACTCAGATTTTTCATTTTGCTGCCTTCCTTGAAATGGTTTCTTGGATCGGTGTTTCACAAATGCTTCAAGGATCGGGGCGTGAACCAGGCTACTTTGGATTCGGCGTTGATTACCTCAAGGGGAAAAGTGCTGCTGAAGTTGATCGTATTAAGCTTTCCGAGATTGTGCATTGCCGCGCTGCCATGTTTGCCTTCGCCGGTGTTGTCACCCAATCTGTCCTTTACAACTGCGGTTTCCCGTATGATAACCACTTGTAGTAAACTGTAATTACTACTTAGTACTTCATGCTTTATAAGATCATAACATGCAGTGCGATTGAATGAAACATGAGTGTCGATTCATCAGATGCTATTGTATAGTACCTGTTTTCTCATCTTGTTGGAAACGGAGTTATTAGTTCGATTTTTCTCAAAAGTCAGATTTTTGAGATTT
>CAIKOJ010000223.1 GCA_903829015.1 uncultured Bacteroidota bacterium | reverse complement strand
TTGATGAAGTTTTCTGTGGACTGCTTTTTCTTTGATTCCATGTTTACATTTTTTGTTGGTTAACAATGGAAACACTATCTAAAGTTATGTTCTTTTCAGCCCACTTTATGCTGACGATTTACACTGCCGGTGGTAGACTGCACAGCGTCATTGGCATTACCACTCTGGTCGTACCATTTAACGACAAAACCATTGTCGGTACCACCGGTGCCTACAAACGCAAGCAAAGCCGCCTGATCCAGGTTACCACTACCGTCAAAACCAATGTCACTGGTAGTGTTGTCAGAACTTCTTCTCACTTGTATCAAATTGCCAGAATAACTGCTGCTGAGGCGACGCAACGAATACGCAACTTTGGCTGCTGAGGAACCCGATAGCCCCGGCAAGGTCCAACGTGTTCTGACCAAAGGTTGAGTATGTGATAAATAGCGGCAAAGACAGTAATACAAGTAATAACTTTTTCATCAGATGGTGTGCTTTATATATATTGAGTAGTTTTTTATCTTAATCCTTAAACTTATTCCGTGACCTTAAAGGATTTTCAAAAAGAATATCCTTCACTTAAAAGATCACCAGACAATTACGCCTCAAATGTTGTTTTGATCTCGCTCTTCGCGCCGTCGAAAAAAAAGTAAAATAATACGCTCAATTCTTTAGTGTAAATCATACACAGCGAAAAAACGGCGATTTTATTTTTTAAACTATCGTCTCATATCCGGGTATTTACTCTGCTTTTTTCAATCAATTAAATATAAAGCTCAATTAAATACTTTAACTTTTTTAAAATTACAGAGGGCGGCAAAGGTTTCTGAAATAAAACTCATGTCAAGATTTTCAGATTAAATATGAGTCATAATATGGTTATTCATTCGTTAATCCCGCTTGACGGGCTCCTTTTTTCTGCGACTCACAGATGCCCAATCACTGAAATTCTACGGGGGGACATGGCAGTAACATTTGCCGAATTGAATAAATGCAGGAGTAACCATATTTCAGGAAGGGCATGACCAAAAACCCGCCAGAAAACGCGCGAAAAGTTGCTTAAATAATTGGCAATCAATAGCGAAATGCGCCTACGATTTCATTAATGTTGCACCGGTAACTTTCTACAGCAATTTTCCCATCTCAGGAAAATCAAAAAAAGAACGGGAAAATCATAAGTTGAAATACGAGTTCACAATAAATCCATTATTGTTCTGAATCAGGTTTTTGCCACCAATTTCCCTACCCAGTTGCAACGTCTGGTTCAAGAATCCTCCTTCCAGTCGGAAAGCTGAATTGAATTTATATCCGGCTATTAATCCGATTCTGTTCTGGTCAAAAATATTTTCGCCTACGTTCTTACCAAATCCTATGAACAACTCATCGTATGCCGCAGCATACAATTTCTTTGTCAGTGGCACATCTGCACGCAGCATATACCGTACCCTGTTCAGGTACACCCACTCATCAGCTTTATAACTGTTAATGCTTTTGAGTTTACCTATCCAACGCTGTTCCAGCCGTATCCTATGTGTCAGTGATACCTTACCTATGCTCCCGGTAAATACCAGTTGTTCAAATAGCCTATGTTCGTGAAATGTCTTGGGCACAGCTGCAATCGTATAGTCACCATACGGATACGTCAAGATCCAACCATAGCCCAGCAAAGCAGTTGCCTGCTGATGGAATTTGTAACTGAGTCCTACCCTCAGTAGGCTCTGTTGCCAGTTGGTTATCCAGTTTTCGCGCCGGTATTGATATTCCACATATCCGCTTAGCTTCTTGGTGATCTTGGGTGTAATAGTTGTGGTTAACCAGCCTATGTTGTGATTGTCGGTCACCCTTACCTGGGAATACGCTGTTTTGCAGCAGATCAGCAGTAAAACCAGCATAACGGATAGTGTTCTTTTCATGTTACAAATATAGAAGTGCCAATGAATCATTGTATAATCCCGTACGTTTTTAACATTTAATGGTCTACTGTTACTCAGTAATATCTTTAAAGATTTTTTTTCACTTTTTATACTCTAATGTAAAGCTTAACAAAAAGGTAATAATTAGATGATAATTCCGTAACGCACAGTTTACATTGGTTAAGTATTTACTGATTTACTTTTGCCTGAAAATTAAGAAATCATGAATAAATTGTTACTTTTAATGCTGTTCGCGCCAATGGCAACTTTTGCGCAACTCCCTGATTCTGTACATGTTGAGGCTCCTAAAAAGCACTGGTACGAGAATTTTTCGATCCGCGGATATATGCAGGTTCGGTATAATAGATTGGCTGAAACCAATCCAAAACTGAAATGCGAACAATGCGACAAATCCTGGGGCGAAAATAATGGACTTTTCATTCGCCGTATGCGTATTATATTGTCTGGACAGATACATGAACGTGTATATTTATACGTTCAACCCGATTTTGCAAGTGCTGTAAATTCAACTACGCTCAACTTCGGTCAGTTAAGGGATGCATATATGGATATTGGCATCGATAAAAAGAATCAATACCGTATCAGGTTGGGACAAAGCAAGATACCATTCGGATTTGAGAACCTGCAGTCAAGCCAAAATCGTTTGCCGCTCGATCGCGACGACGCTATTAACAGCGCATTCGCTAACGAACGCGACATTGCAGCATTCTTCTATTGGGCACCCGATAAGATCCGCAAACGTTTTTCACACCTCGTTAATGACAACCTGAAGGGGTCTGGCGACTATGGCGTTCTCGGTTTCGGTGTTTTCAACGGGCAAACTGCGAATAAACCTGAACTGAATAATGAAATGCATATTGTTGGCCGTGCCACTTATCCTTTCAAAATCGGCAAGCAGATTTTCGAACCATCTATTCAAGCTTATACCGGCAACTATGTTATGGCTGCCGACCAGCTTACTACGGGAATTAAGACTACAGCCAACAGAACTTACAAAGACGAGAGGGCTGCGGTATCATTGGTCCTTTTCCCGCAACCCTTCGGTATACAGGCTGAATACAACATCGGAACTGGTCCAGAGTTTAATTTCGCCGATTCTTCCATCAAAGAGAAACAGCTTTCCGGCGGATATGTTACGCTTAGCTACTTTATCAAATTCCGTAAGATGGCAATTTTTCCTTTCGTAAGGATGCAGTACTACGACGGTGGAAAAAAACATGAACTCGATGCCCGCAGCTATACTGTGAATGAGTATGAAGGCGGTATAGAATGGCAGCCAATGAAAAACTTCGAATTCGTTGCTGTGTTCACAAATTCAAAGAGGCGTTTCGAAGACCTAAAATCTCCAAAAAACACTCAGGAAGGCAGCCTCATCCGTTTACAGGCACAGCTGAATTTCTAATCCCGGAAATTGTTGAGGGTAGGTCCGCAAAACACCCGGACTTACCCTCAGCCTACTTCCATTCCACACCCACTTTATTTCCGTTTACATCATAGCCCCTATCATAGGGGCTATTTTTTTCGCCTATGGCGGGTTTTCTGTACTCGGTTGCCGGCTAGAAATCAAATTTTTCCGGATTCAGGTCACTTTTGAATTTATGATTATTGGGCTTTACGCGTCAAAATAACCAATGATCACAACCAATGCCCGCACTGTGGTTATTTTCCGATTAACATTTCACATACCCCGCTTTCGGGATAAATTGCATTTCCATTATTAACATTATTTTATTCGCAGTGAGCATTGTTTACTCCATAAATTGAATGTACTTTGCGCTATGCGAAATCTCCTCGCCATATTGCTATTGCTTATTTTCACCTGTCAGGTCATCCCGCTCAGGGTGTTAGATAAGATGTTTAGTAAATATCAGAATACCGAGGAAGTACAGCAGGATGATGATTGTGAAGATGGCGATGTTTTCAAGATCACCAAAGTTGGCTGCGATCACATATTGCCTTATCATCCTGATTTTACAATGTGCGCCAGTCGCTTTGGCAATAGGGTAAGTACAATAATTCACGTTAACGAATCGTTGCCTCTGCAGCATGTGACTGACGTGTTTTCTCCCCCACCCGATACTAATACCATCCTTTAAGTCAATCTCAGATACTGCCTACCTGATTATTTTTCAGGTGTCATTTGGATATCCTTATATCCTTACTGCATTATTTGCTGTTATCTAAGTCTATTGCACCTTACTTATTTCACAATTTACTTTCATTTCATCATTCCATCAACACCTACATAAATAGGGCTGATAAAAAATAATTTATGAAAAATCAGGCATACTCATTTTCGTTATTCAAAAATGATTTTCTCTCAGGATCTATTGTTTTTCTCATTGCATTACCGCTTTGTCTTGGTATAGCTCAGGCATGTCATGCTCCGTTATTTTCCGGGGTTGTTGCAGGAGTTATTGGTGGCATCGTTATTGGTAGCCTCAGTGGGTCTCACCTAAGTGTATCAGGTCCGGCAGCAGGACTCACAGCCATTGTGTTGGCAGCAATTAGTGACCTTAACGCTTTTGACATTTTCCTTTGCGCCGTAATTATTGCCGGTGCCGCTCAACTATTGTTTGGCTTTTTGAAAGCGGGGGGCTTTGCTAACTACATTCCGTCAAACGTAATTGAGGGCATGCTGGGGGGTATCGGACTTACCATTATCATCAAGCAATTGCCAGATGCAGTGGGTTATGCCAAAAACATGCAAGCGGTGATGGAAGATGCAGATGACGGCTTCTTGTGGAACTCTATAACTACCGCAGCCACACATATGCAACCCGGGGCGATATTCATCGCTGTCACAGGGATGGTATTACTGATACTTTGGCAAACGAAGCCGTTTAAAAAGCTGGCAATGGTACCTGCAGGACTGGTAGTAGTAGTAGTAGGAACATTGCTAAATGAACTGTTTAAAAGCCTATATCCAAACCTGGCACTGGACAGTTCTCACCTGGTGAAGCTGCCGATAGCTAATTCGGTGCCTGACTTTTTTAAACAATTTACTTTCCCCAATCTGGAAGGATTCAAATCAGCAAAAGTTTGGGAGATTGGGCTTGTTATAGCGATAGTGGGCTCTATTGAAACGTTACTATGCCTTGAAGCCACCGACAAACTGGACCCGCTCAAGAGAATATCACCCACAGACAGAGAACTAAAAGCACAGGGCGTTGGTAACATTGTCAGCGGATTGCTGGGCGGGTTGCCGGTTACTTCGGTTATCGTTCGCTCATCTGCCAATGTTAATGCGGGCGCAAAATCTAAAGCATCAACCATCATCCACGGGGTTTTATTGCTGGTATGCGCAGCTGCTATCCCTTTAGTTCTTAACCTGATTCCCAAGGCCGCACTGGCAGCCATATTGATTTTTACTGGTTATAAACTGTGCAAACCCTCCGTATTTAAGCATATGTGGCAAGGCGGTCGCAGCCAGTTCATTCCATTTTTAGCTACATTAGTGTGTGTGGTATACCTCGACCTGCTTAAAGGGGTTGGTATTGGTCTGCTAATAAGTATTTTCTCCATACTCAGGCACAATGCACGCGTTACTTATTTTTATCACCGTCTCACATACAGTGGTGGCGATATTATAAAGATAGCCCTGGCTCAGGAGGTCTCATTTCTCAATAAGGCGAATATCAAGGAGACTCTGAACAAGCTGCCAGAAAACAGCCAAGTGGTTATAGACGCTACCGATACTGAATATATTGATTTCGACGTGCTTGATCTTATACGGGATTTCTGCAACGTAACCGCCGCAGAAAGGAAAATTAAGATGTCCCTCGTCGGGTTTAAAGAAATATACAAAGTACCAGCGAATGCTATTGCAGAAAATACACCTGAGTTTAGCATCCCGAAAAATGAGGTACCTAAGGAATCGTCAGGAGACTACAAGGCTTTGATGGATCAATTGCAAAATAAAAACTAACCTAAACCATCAGTCATGATTGCAACACTCGTAGATATTAAGAAGGCCGCTGCACCAAAAGTCGCACACAGCCATTTCGATGAAAAGCACGTACTGCATGACCTACGGCATTACCTACCTACACAAATGCCACTGAAGGATTTTATCCATCATAATTCGCTCCATGCTTTCCAGCATATGAAGTTCTATGATGGTATTTTCAAAGCATCTGACGCGTTTGGATATCAGGTCACAATCCCTTTAGATGAATACCGTGAACTGTACAACATTAACCGCATTCGGGAAGATGTGCTTGAGAAAATAATTGCGGGTAGAAAGGGTGCAGGAAATGTAGAATTGTGGAAAAAAAAGGTACTGACTGAGCAATACGACGATTGCACTTCACCACGCATTGGTCGTTTGCGTTCTGAATGGAAAAAGTTGTATGAGATTGATCTAGATGGGCTCGTTCATCCAATGCTGTTCAGAATACTTTGTAGTTATATCGATCAGGGCATCGCCACGTGGCAGTTTCCGCATGGCGGCACTGGTTTGCTCAGTGCTTTACGGGAGTTGGAACAAAGTAGCTTTACCAGCTTTTTCAAAACGAAGCGGGCAAAGCAAATGCTGTTGTCAGGTAAATGTAACCTACGCGATCTGCTGAAAATTGTAGTGGGGAACGAAGCATTTTTCGAACAGTATATATTTGACCAGCAGTTTAGTCACCGTGGGTGGTCGGGAATGGTAGCTACCATAGAGCATCAACCAGAAACACTTTACGACAAGAGAATTATCTCACTTCGCGACCTTATCACCTTTGAACTTTTACTTGAAATAGATGCGTTGGACGCTGCCTTCGGAACTAACTGGCTGCCTCTTGCAAATGTAACCAATACTAGCCCTGTATCCTTGTTCGAAGACACTACGTCAACCGAGTTACGTGAAGTGCTGATGATCTGGCAGGATGCGTTTGAATGGAGCTACTATGATGAGGTGTTTGCGGCTATTGCTACAGATAAGAAGCAAACACCATCGGGCTCTGGTAAAAGCTTTCAGGCTTTGTTTTGTATCGATGAGCGGGAATGCTCACTCCGGCGCTATGTAGAACAGGTAGATGCTGAGTGTGAAACATTTGGCACACCCGGTTTCTTTGGCGTAGAGTTCTACTACCAGCCGGAGAACGGAAAATTTTACGACAAGGTTTGTCCTGCGCCGGTTACGCCAGAATATTTGATAAAGGAGTTTGAGGTTAAAGAGAAAAGGGAACATGAGGCATTTTATACCAAGGAGACGAATACGTTTTTCACAGGTACATTGTTGTCGTTTGTGTTTGGCATATGGGCTGCGCTAAGGCTGGCATTGAATATATTCAGGCCTAAAATGAGTCCTGCTATTTCAAATGCTTTTACGCATATGCAGAAACATTCAAAGCTCACTATTGAAAACGAGGGGCCCGGGCATAGCGAACACGGCCTACAGGTAGGATTCAAAATAGAAGAGATGGCTGCCAGGGTTGAGGGTGTCCTGAGATCTATTGGGCTTATAAAAGACTTTGCTCCTATAGTATATGCAATCGCACACGGTTCCAGCAGCGCAAACAATCCTCATCATGGTGCGCACGATTGTGGAGCATGTTTTGGAAAACCTGGATCAGTAAATGCACGTGTATTTGCTTTTATGGCCAATCACCCAAAAGTGCGTACAATACTTAGGGAAAGGAATATCGACATACCTGCCGAAACGCTTTTTATAGGTGGTATGCATGACACCGCAGCCGACCACATCGAATTTTACGATGACGAAGCAACCGGTGTAAAACATGCTGACTATCATAAAAGCAACAGGATCATGTTTGAGCGTGCGCTTGATCTTAATGCGAAGGAGCGGTCTAGAAGGTTCGCATCTATAAATACCAAGGGCAGCTTAAGCCAGGTGCGTAAAGCTATCAAGGATCGCTCTGTATCGTTCTTTGAACCACGGCCTGAACTTGGGCATGGAACCAACTCATTGTGCATCGTGGGTCGGCGCAGTCTCACCAGCGGCTTGTTTCTGGACAGGAGGGCATTCTTAAATTCTTATGATTACAGGACCGATCCGGAAGGAACGTTGCTTGCAGGTATCATGAGACCTCTTGGACCGGTTTGCGGTGGCATCAATCTTGAATACTATTTCTCAAGAGTGGATAATGTAAAGTTGGGTGCCGGAACGAAATTGCCACACAACGTGATGGGCCTTGTAGGTGTAGCCAATGGTTGCGATGGCGACTTATTGCCAGGCCTGCCTCTGCAGATGATTGAGGTGCATGACCCTGTAAGACTAATGCTCATCGTAGAACAATTCCCTGATGTTGTGTTAAAGACCATCCAGTCAGACTCAGCAATGTATGAATGGTACATCAAAGAGTGGGTTCATTTATCCGTTATTCATCCCGAAACGCACAAGTTTCATTATTTCAAAAATGGTGAGTTCGTAGAGTACACTCCCCTATCCAAAAAAGTGGGAGAGATTTCAGATGTTACTGCTGTAATAGAGTCGGCCAATGCAATGAAAACGAATAGAACTGCAGATGCCACACGCGAAAATTTACCGGTTTTCACCCTCGCCAAAAACAACAAAAATTAATTCAGCTTTATGAATCAGTTTATCGGCTTTTTTTGTCTGCTACCTTTGCTGGGCTACCTGGTCAGCCTATGTATTCCTCGTCTGAAAGAGTCTGCAATAGCAACCGTTGTTATAGGCACTATTGGCATTCACCTTTCGGCTTTGGTGTCGTTTATCTCGTATTGGATGATCATTGGCCGGCCGGTTTTGGACAAGAAGCAAATGGTTATCCATTCCACAGGCAACATAGAAATTGCACTCGATTTTTATATGGACAATACCACAGCTGTATTTGCACTGGTAGGGTCTGTGCTTGCCTTGCTTGTCACAATATTCAGTCGTTATTACATTCATCGCGACGGTGGTTACAAAAGGTTCTTCGTAACCATTATGCTTTTCTTCCTGGGGTACAACTTGCTTATTTTCTCCGGTAACTACGAAACGCTTTTCGCGGGCTGGGAAATACTAGGAGTGTGCACTTTCCTGCTTGTCTCTTTTTATAGAGACCGGTATTTGCCGGTAAAAAACAGCATGAAGGTTATATCCATCTACCGCCTTGGAGATATATGTCTGGTACTGGCCATGTGGATGAGTCATCATATGTGGCACTCTAATATAATGTTTCATCAATTCAGCGATGCGGCATTAATTAGCCATCATTTTCAGGAACACTATGGAGAAGCAATGTTCATTTCATTTTTGATATTCATTGCAGCTGCGGTAAAATCAGCGCAATTGCCATTTTCATCCTGGTTGCCAAGGGCAATGGAAGGCCCTACCTCATCAAGTGCTATCTTCTATGGATCGCTATCCGTTCATATCGGCGTATTCCTTTTGCTACGCACTTACCCCTATTGGGAGCATGTTGCTGCAGTAAAATTGGCGATCATCTTCACGGGTATAATTACAAGCGTAATTTCAATAAATTTCGCCAAACAGCAGTCGGCATTGAAAGCCCAGATCGCCTACTCTTCCATCGCACAGATAGGGTTGATGTTCGTAGAAGTAGCGTTAGGATTTCATACTCTGGCGCTGATGCATTTTGCAGGAAATGCATTTCTACGAACCTATCAGTTGCTGGTATCACCATCGGTGCAAAGTTACCTGGTGCATAATATGGTTTTCAATTTTGCCCCCAAGAGGCAGTCGAGCCCTGGCTCTCCCTGGTATCGTTGGAGCAGTTCCTTGTATATGCTGTCGCTGAAAGAATTGAACCTTGACAATTTGCTCAAACGCTTTTTATGGGATCCTTTCAAATGGATTGGCAAGAGTGTAGGGATCATAAGTCACAAAGTAATGTCAGTTTCGATGGTTGTAATTTTTATTGCCGGTCTTGGTGCGTTTTACTTTATAGCATACGTACCGGAGTCGGTACTAACCGTATTGCCTGAGATTATTTCATTGTCCGGAATGCTGCTGATCCTAAGGTCATTTACAGAAAGGGAGAGCGCTTTATATGCATGGCTTCACGTTTTTGCAGGACAAGTATTTACAACGCTGGCCATTGCACTCCACAACGAAGCCTACACTCATACTTCTATGTCTATCTATCTCGGCAGTACATTTATAGCTGCCATCCCGGGATACCTGGTTTTAAGAAAAATGAGGAAGATAGACAACAACATAGACCTTGACCGATACCACGGCTACGCTTATGAGCAACCAAAGCTGGGAGTGATTTTTCTACTGGCAAGCCTAGGTATAGCCGGACTACCAATAACACCCGCATTTATAGGCATCGATTTGCTATTCAGCCATATTCATAAATCTGAAGAAGTCCTGATATTGTCCACCTCAGTCAGCATTATTTTCATAGAACTGTCTGTATTGCGCATCTATTCCCGAATATTCATGGGACAGCATAAGAAACCTAATCATGCCATTGCCTACAGGTCGTCATAAGATGTGCATTTGCTGATTGGCCAAGGGCACCTGTTGTCAGGAAAAGTAATAGAACCGGCGGTGATCAAGTTGCAGTTGCAATTTGGCTACTTACCTGCATCCCTTTTCGGGTTACTTTTTCTTGAATTTGAAAAGTACGATCGTCACATGTAGGGTCCCGGAAAAAGGAGACCCGCGTGGGACTAATCAAATCTTTTGAGTTTTTAGAAGGAACAATAAAAGCCTATTGTGCATTGACCTTTTTTAGTTTTTTATGGAAATTCTTTCGATGACCCTCACCATAAAGCAGCAGTATTTTGTTGTTCTTACTCTCCCTAATTAATTCAATAATGTGGTCATTCCTGTAGTCAATCACAATACTATTATACTGCTTCTTTGTAAATGCCTCACTCTTGGCAAATTTCGCCTCAAAAGGCGTATGCATATCTAAACTGTCCAGTATTATCTCACCATATTGTTGCTCAAACTGGTTGATCATTTGAAGGTAATTAATGTCCGCCCAAACGTCATTATCATCAACTCCCATCTGCTTGTATTCAGGCTGTTCTATATAATTTTTGAACTGTAAATCGTATGTAGTCAAACTAAAGTGGACTTATTGTTAGATAGTGTTTCTTGATTTTTTAAAGTTAAAAAAGTTTTTTTTATTTTCAGGTGATA
>CAIKOJ010000222.1 GCA_903829015.1 uncultured Bacteroidota bacterium | reverse complement strand
TATTTTTTCTTTTTCTTTTTGTTGAACATCTCCAGCATTCTGTCAGTTACAACAAAACCACCCACCACGTTGAGGGTACCTAATATCACCGCCAGAAAGCCCAGCACCAGCGACACATAATCGCCCTCGTGTGCGCTGCCCATTACTATGATCGCACCAATAATCACAACGCCGTGTATCGCATTGGCACCGCTCATAAGTGGTGTGTGCAATACTGCAGGCACCCTTGAAATCACTTCTATGCCCAAAAAAACAGAAAGGATCACGATGGTGATCAGGTGATAATTGCCATTAAAAAAAACGGTTATCTGGTCCATGTTCTTGTATAAGTATTGTTTGTTTAAAATCTTTGCGTTTATCAACTATATGCGAACCTGCATGCTTACCATTACCCAGCCAACAGACCGCTTACGCGCTCGTTAACTACACTACCGCCATGGGTAATACAAGTTCCTTTTACGATATCGTCTTCAAAATTCAGGTTCAGCCCGCCTTCTTTGTTAATGATCAATTTGGCGAAGTTGAGCACATTCTTGCTGTATAGCTTGCTGGCATCGGCCTGTGTAGTAGCCGCCAATGCAGAATTACCAACTATAGAGACACCATTGTGCATTACCGTTTTATCATTCTCGGTCAGATCGGTATTACCACCGGTTACTGATGCAATATCAATGATCACAGAACCCGGCCTCATATCTTCGATCATTGCTTTTGTGATCAGGATAGGTGCTTTCTTGCCTGGTATCTGTGCCGTAGTGATGATAATATCAGATTTTTTTGCGCTTTCGTGAATTCTTTCACGTTGTTTGCGCTGGAAATCTTCGCTCTGCTCTACCGCATAACCACCTGCTTTCGATGCATCGGCTGCTCCTTCTACCTCCACAAACTTGGCACCAAGGCTCATTACCTCCTCCTTCACCGCCGGGCGGGTATCAAATACCTCAATAACAGCACCCAGCCTTTTGGCAGTAGCAATAGCCTGAAGACCTGCCACACCTGCACCTAGTATCAGCACTTTTGCAGGAGGGATACTGCCTGCAGCCGTCATGAACATAGGGAAGTAGCGGCTGTACTGAGTAGCGGCAAGCAACACTGCCTTATAACCGGCAATGTTGGCCTGAGAGCTCAATACGTCCATAGATTGGGCACGGGTAGTACGTGGTATCGTATCCATACTGAATACGGTATACCCGTTTTTAGCCCATTTGTCCATCAACTGAGCATTAAACAATGGCTGGTAGATCCCGATCAATACAGCGCCCTGCTTTGCGCTGCCGGCGGTTGCCAGCTGCATAGACAGAACTACATCTGCGTTGCCATTGATCTCCTGAGCCGTTTTTATCTGGGCTCCGGCATCAACGTACAATTTGTCGCTGTAAAATGCGACTTCACCCGCATTTTGCTCCACCCATACCGTTACATTCATTTTTACAAGGGCCGAAACGACCTCGGGAACTAAAGAAACCCTGGTTTCAGGGGCAAGTTCTTTCAATACACCTATGATCATACAGAAATTGTGATCTTTTTAAGAAAGCGCGAAATTAAGCTTTCTTTTAAGAAACTAAAATGAATATAATGAAAAGGACGAATTAATATTGATATAATAAATAATGTAGTGTATGTAATTGGGAATTGTTACTTGCAAGGTTTGTATCTTGCACTCGTTATGGGATCGTACAGCATAGGAGAAGCACTCAGCCTGTTTCTCGAAAAATCACATTGGAAACCCAAAGTAAACGAAGTGCGCATGCGCGACGAATGGGAAGCTATTGTGGGTAAAACGATTGCCAAGTATACGCGCTCAATAAATATGTTCGACAAAAAGCTGACCATCTACACAGATGTGGCATCCCTGAAGCAGGAGCTCCATTTCGGGAAGGAACAACTGATCCGCAATATCAACGAGTATTTTGGAGAGCGGGTAGTTGAAGAGGTCATTATCAAGTAATTCAGCCTCACTTACCAAACGATAAGTGCCTTTTACTTATTTTTGCCACCTATGGCAAATGAGAATAAGCTGCAAAACTTAATTGGGCACTGCAAGGAATATGGATTTGTTTTCCAATCAAGCGAAATTTACGATGGACTGAGTGCCGTATACGACTACGGACAGTTAGGTGCTGAACTGAAAAGAAACATTCGCGACTACTGGTGGCGCAGCATGACCCAAATGCACGATAACATAGTGGGTATTGATGCCGCAATTTTCATGCACCCTACAGTTTGGAAAGCCAGCGGGCACGTGGATAATTTCAGCGACCCGATGATCGATAACAAAGACAGCCAGAAGAGATACAGGGTAGATCATCTGATTGAAGCATTCGTTGAAACACTGGATAAAGAAAAGGGCGACTCCATACTACAGCAGATGGAACAACTGCTGGCAGCAAATGATTTTGCCGGACTAAAGCAACTAATTGAAGACAATAAAATAAGCTGCGCTATAAGTGGCACCTGCAACTGGACCGATGTACGCCAGTTCAACCTGATGTTCTCAACCGAGATTGGTTCTGTGGCAGAAGAAGCGAACGTTATATATCTGCGGCCAGAAACTGCACAGGGAATCTTCGTCAACTTCCTGAATGTGCAGAAGTCGGGCAGAATGAAAATACCATTTGGTATTGCACAGACAGGTAAAGCGTTCAGAAACGAAATTGTTGCCCGTGGCTTCATATTCCGTATGCGCGAGTTTGAGCAAATGGAGATGCAATTCTTCATCAAGCCCGGCACTCAAAAGGAATGGTACGAATACTGGAAGGAGACCCGCATGAAATGGCACCTGAGCCTGGGTATATCACCAGATAGCTACAGGTATCACGACCATGTGAAGCTGGCGCACTATGCCGATGCCGCCTGTGATATTGAGTATGATTTCCCGATGGGATTCAAAGAGGTAGAAGGTATTCACAGCCGCACAGACTTTGACCTGAAACAACACCAGCAGTACAGCGGTAAAAAACTCACTTACTTCGATACAGATATCAATCAGCATTACATTCCTTACGTGATCGAAACCTCTATTGGGCTCGACCGTGCAGTGATGATGGTGCTAAGCGAGGCATACAAAGAAGAAGACCTGAGCACTGAAGAGAAACAGGATAGCCGTGTGGTACTAAGTTTACCTCCAATGCTGGCGCCTGTAAAGCTGGCAGTATTGCCACTTACCAAAAAAGACGGACTGCCGGAAATAGCAAGAGAGCTAATTGACCAATGCAAGCCTTACTTCAAATGTTTTTATGAAGAGAAGGACAGCATTGGTAAGCGCTACCGCAGGCAGGATGCCATCGGTACGCCTTTCTGCATCACCATTGACCATCAAACAAAAGAAGACCAGACCGTAACCATTCGTCACCGCGACAGCATGACACAGGAGCGCATAGCCCTTGCCGATGTGAAAGCTCTGGTTATGGATAAGATCAAGATGTTCTAACATACAGCAATAACAACCTAACAGTGTATAATACTTACAAACATGGATGATACACTAAGGGAAACAGCGATAGCACTGCAAAGTGATTGGGGTATCCAAATACCCGATACACTTTCGGAGGAGGCTATATTGCAGTTGCTTGCGGAACGGGTAGTATTATTTCTGGAGCGGGGTGCAGAAACTTTTTATCAGTTGATGTACCGGCTTGATATTTCTGAAAAGAAACTGAATGCAGTATTGCAGGATGCAGATGTGCCCGGCAAAATAGCCCGCCTCATTTACGACCGCCAACTACAAAAAGTAAAAAGCCGCCGTGAAAACAAGATGCCGCCGCCGGTTGATGATCCGGAGTTGAAATGGTAAATTATGCAAGTTAATATTGACGATACCGGAGAAGATGAATCATGGGAAAAACTTACGACCAAGCAATTCTTTTCAGGCTATTCGGACGAAGATGCCGTTTATGATGATTTAAACAAGGGGACGAAAATAGGTTCCGCTCAACGATAACGCGAAACACGGGGAAGCCCCTTTAGGGGTTGGGGTTTATAATTTCATACATGGGCAAGCCCCGCCGCGGCGGGTTTGGGGTTTACTTCGTAAACTTATACCCAATCCCCCTTATCGAATGAAAGTGCTTCGGATTGCGGCTGTCCTTTTCAAAAAACTTGCGGAAGTTAAGAATGAAGTTGTCAATGGTACGGGTAGTAGGGTATACATTGTAGCCCCATACTATCTGCAATATCTGCTCCCTCGAAACCACTTCGCCCTCATGCTCTACCAATAGCTTCAGCAGGGCAGCTTCTTTTT
>CAIKOJ010000221.1 GCA_903829015.1 uncultured Bacteroidota bacterium | reverse complement strand
TAACACCTCCCGCCGCGGCGGGCTGTGGTTTGTGGGCAAAAAATGGGGAATTTTACAAAACCGGATCCTGAAAATCCTCAAATTCTCAAATCCTGATCTTCCCAAATGGGAAAGAAATGGGAAATTCTTATCCACAAATCGGGTGCAAAATATTCATTATCAGCACTTTGCATTTTTAGCATACTTTTTTCAAAAAGTGGGAAAATCAACAAAAAAAGGCAGCAAGTTTTTTTAGGCTGTATTTGTTCCTAAACAGGTTGCAAACAAAAAAAAGCCGGACTGAGAACAGTCCAGCTGATAAATACACTTTCACTATCACTATTAAAAACAAAAAACTTGATCTATGTTATTTCACCGGCAAAATTGGTTGTATGATCTTTGCCAGCTTTATTCGTTGGTTCATTTGATTAATGTATTTTTTGCTGTTTTAGGTTGCTTGCATTTTGCCTGCATCAACGGCACAAAAGTACCTTCACCATTCAGAAATTCAACTACTTAAATTAGTAAATTTTGTGCTTTTCTGCCGCAGCGGGTATTCCTTGCCATCTGCCCAAAAAAGCTGGTAATACATAACCTGCCATGCAAACAATTACAATCAACTATCTACTTATACCCGGTTACAGCGCGACACCTACACTTGCCAAGGCCAGAAAGCTTTGCCGGTCATTAGACCTCGTGCCTGCTTTTTCTCCACAAAGTAAAAAAGCAGCATAGCCGCAAACAAAGCCGCCGGTATGCCCACGCCCCTGGTGAGTAAAGCATAGTAAGCGTTCCTATCAGACAGGAAGTGTGATACTATATTATCGACCAGGTAAAAGACAGAAAAATGGATGAGAAACAGCGAGTACGACCGCTCACCCAGCCAGATCATGATGGGCCTGCCAAGCAGTGTTTTGAATGATGCAGAATTAAATGCCAGCGTTATCAGCCCGGCATAAAACAACCCATAGCCGCCGTTCAAAACAGACAGGTACACCCACGAATTGGGGTTGGCGGCTACATCGTGCATCAGCAGCAGTCCGGCCAGTACGAGCAGCAGTCCTGAGCCCATAAACCAGAACGCCTGCCTTAGGTTAAAATCTCTGGCCGCCAGGTATATACCCAGCAAAAAACACAGCGGGTACTCGATGCACTTGCCAAACGCTGCCAACTGGTAGGTATAAGAATAGAACCTGTAGCAATACTCTGTGCTGAGCATCTGCAGCAGGTAGGTAATAACCAGCGTACTGATGATGCCCAAAACCACCTTAGGCATACTGAGCCTGCGGGTGCGCGGAAAAACAAAAATAACCAGCGGTGCCAGCAGGTAAAACAGTATCTCTATCTGCAGGCTCCACCAGGCAAGGTTGTAGTAGGTGCCATCGAAACTAAAAATGAAGAGTTCTTTGAACGTTTCGGGCCATGAGAATTTTACACGCAGGCCTTTGAGGTTGTACCATGTGGGGTACTGATTATTGAACCAGACCACAAAGGCCGCAAAAACCAATGCAAAGAAATACGGCGGATAGATGCGTTTGAGGCGGCGGTAAAAATAGTCACCGGTTTTAAATTCGCGCTGCCCCCTGAGATAGGGCCGGAGCAGCACTACCCCGCTCAGCACAAAAAACAATTCCACACCGGATTGTGTAAAGTACATAAAAAAAGTACCGAGAAATGGAAGATGTATCCGCTCGAAAAAATGAACGATGTGTGCAGTAAAAGCATGATGCACCACGATCATAGAAGCCGCAACGCCCCGCAGTCCATCTAAAAAATGGAACCGTTCTTTTTTATCGGTGGGGTCGTTCGTCATCAATGGGGCGGTTATTTAATGATCGTATCAAAAACCGCAAATATCCGCTCCATATCCTCATTCCTGAGGTTGGAGCCCGATGGCAGGCATAAACCGTTCTGAAACAGGCGATCGGCAGTGCCGTCGCCATAAAAAGGATACTGCTCAAATACCGGCTGCATATGCATTGGTTTCCACAGGGGTCTTGATTCTATATTCTCTGCATCAAAAGCGAGACGGAGGTCTTCTCTTGTAAAACCAGCAAGGGCGGGATCTATAAGAATGGTAGTGAGCCAGCGGTTACTGAAGTACCCACCGGGTTCTACGGTAAAAGTGATACCCTTCTTGCCGCTCAGATGATTGTGGTATTGTTCGTAGATACTGCGTCGCTGTTTAATGCGGTCGGCAAGCACCTGCATTTGTCCGCGGCCTACACCGGCGCACAAATTGCTCATGCGGTAATTGTAGCCTATCTGTGAGTGTTGGTAGTGCGGGGCTTCGTCCCGTGCTTGTGTAGCCAGGAATCTCGCATCCTTCACTACTCCGGAACTGTGAGACACCAAAGCACCACCGCCCGATGTAGTAATGATCTTATTGCCGTTGAAAGACAGCACACCGATATCGCCAAAGGTGCCGCACTTTCTGCCGTTGATAGATGAACCAAGTGCTTCGGCGGCATCTTCGATTACAGGTATGCCGTAGTCGCGCGCTACTATGGTGATCGCTTCCATCTGGGCAGGCATACCATACAGGTGCACGGGTATAATGGCCTTGGGCTTTTTGCCCAGCGCTATCCTGTCCTTGATGGTTTGCTCCAGCAGCACGGGAGACATGTTCCATGTTTCCGATTCGCTGTCTACAAAAACCGGTGTGGCACCAACGTAGGTGATTGGGTTGGCTGTAGCAGAGAAGGTCATGCTCTGGCAGATGACTTCATCGCCTGCTTTTACACCCAGCAGTACGAGGGCCAGATGCAGTCCGGCGGTACCGGAGCTGAGTGCGGCAGCATGGCAATCATGATCCAGAAATAATTCCAGGTCCTGCTCAAAGCCATTTACGTTGGGGCCCAGCGGGGCTATCCAGTTGGTCTCGAATGCCTCTTTAACAAACTGCTCTTCACCGCCACCCATATGCGGCGACGACAACCATATTTTAGGTTTCATTATTCCGGTTCTTTTACTTTAATAACTTTTGCTGGATTACCGACGGCAGTAGCATAGTCGGGAATGTCTTTGATCACAACTGCGCCTGCGCCTATAGTACACCATTTGCCTATTCGAATTCCCTGTATCACTGATGCACCAGAGCCTATATGCGTACCCTCACCTACATGCACATCACCACTCAGCACTGCATTTGGAGATATGTGGGCATAGTCGCCGATCACGCAGTCGTGGTCTATGGAGCAGTTGGTGTTGATGATACAATGCCTGCCAATCTGCACATCAGGGTTAACTGTAACGCCAGCCATCACCACCGTACCCTCAGCCACAACTGATCGTTTTGAAATATAGGCAGTGGCATGAACAGCAGTTCCGAAGGTGACCTTACCGGCTAGTTTATCAGCAACCTTACGGCGGGTTGCATTCACGCCTATGCCTATGATCACAGGCTCAGTAATTGCAGCACCTGAATGAAATGGTTTCATAACCGGGAACTCCCAAATGGGTGCTTTGTCGGCATCGTCCCATATTTCAATATGAGGCGTCCGGATACTTTCCAGAATATCTATTATCACTTTACCATGCCCGCTTGCGCCGTATAGAATCATATTATTGCCAAAGATACAGGTAATGAAATGGAATGAGTAAAGCTAATAAATGTAACATCAAAAATATGCAGGTACATAAAATCAATCCCCTTTGAATTTCTCCATGGTTGCGCTGGTTTCAGAGCTGATACCTTCTGACCGGGCAACATTTTTGAAAGTCATTAATAAAATCTTCAGGTCCAATGCAAAACTAACATTATTTACATACCATACATCGTATTCAAACTTCTGTTTCCAGCTTATGGCATTGCGGCCATTTACCTGCGCCCATCCGGTAATTCCGGGACGCACATTGTGTCTTTGGCTTTGGGTCTGGTTGTACAAGGGTAGGTACTCTTCGAGCAGTGGCCTCGGACCGATGATGCTCATATCACCCTTTAGGACGTTCAGCAGTTGGGGTAATTCATCGAGCGATTTATTCCGCACCCATTTTCCCACTGGTGTGAGCCTTACGGCATCCGGTAATAACTCACCGTTGCCGTCTCTGCGGTCGTTCATTGTTTTGTACTTGATCACTCTGAAAATCCGGCCTCCCCTGCCCGGCCTGCGCTGCAGAAAGAATGGCTTGCCGGAATTGGCAAATGCGAGCAGTAGGGTTACCGCGAGAAACAGGGCCAGTAAAACAACAAACACGATCAGGGCAACCAGAAAGTCGATCAAATGCTTGAAATATTTTACGTATGTAGAATTTATACCCATCTGCCCTAGCGCCGTAATGGCTGATAATAAAATGCTAAGATAATCCATTGCTTGCTGGGATTACCAACTGATGACCCGAAATAGATTAATTTTGCCAGAGAAAACGAAGCCCGATGAAGAATAAAACACTGGTAATGGGTGCCTCAGAAAACCCCGAGCGCTACAGCAATATGGCCATACTAAAACTACTGAGCAAGGGCAAGGAAGTTGTAGCTGTGGGTAACAGGGCCGGTGTTGTGAACGGTGTAGCCATCAGTAACCAGCCTGTTGTAACTGAAGACATAGACACGGTAACACTTTATCTGAACCCTGATAATCAGAAACAATACTACGATTACATCCTTTCGCTGAAACCCAACCGCATCATCTTTAACCCCGGCACAGAAAACTACGATCTGGAAAGCAAGGCGCAAAAAGCGGGGATCAAGACAGTTGAGGCCTGCACACTGGTGATGCTGGGTACGGGGCAGTATTAGAATATTGAACCAAAATCGCTACTTTTAAGACAATTAATAATGGTTATCTTAAAGGTTATGCGAACGGCTCTGAATTATTTGTCTATCCTACTTATTGCGATGCTGTTTGCTCCGGCAATACATGCACAAAATTATCTCGGCGGAATAAAAGGCCGGATTACGGGCAATCTGCTACCGGTGGAAGGTGCAGAGGTGGTGCTGATGCGCGGGAATAATGTAATAGACAAAACTAAGACTGATGAGAACGGGATGTATTCCTTCCCGCTGGAAAACCCGGATAAGTACGACGTTATTGCCTCGAAACCTGGTTTCCGCACAGCTATGATACTTGGCGTGCCCATACGTGAGAAACTGGTTACAAAGAATGATTTCTACCTACCAGTGCTTAACAATACCCAGTGCAGCACCCTGCCCGTGAAAGAATATTACGCCTATAACTGCAAGCGATATATGCGCAACAAAACCTATCGCACAAAAAAAGAACGCCGCCTAGCCAAGTTTGACTAACTTTTTTACGTCTATATAGGTAAAGGAACCGTTGCAATGAAAAAACAGTTACCCATACAACTCGCCATCCCTCATCCATGCACACAAAAGTGGGATGAGATGACTGTGAATGAAACGGGTAGGTTTTGTGCACACTGCCAGAAGACAGTTATTGATTTTACAACATGGAGTGATGCTGCATTGTATAATTTTTTTGCGAACAACACCGGCGAAGTTTGCGGAAGGATATTTGCTGCACAATTACGCCGCCCTATAAATATTCCACCACAGCCGCACAGCCGATTGTACAGGCTGGCCGTTGCTCTTGGACTCACATTGATATTTGGGGAAGCACAACAAACATTAGCACAGGCTCCTCTTAAGACTGAGCAAAACCCGGTTTTGAAGGGGGGCCATACATCAAATACTGGATATGCGGAAATGAGGGGACGGATTCTGAATGATGAAAAGGAACCGATATTGAATGCCACTGTGCAGGTCTATTCTAAAGATATTCAAGTCAGCAGTGTAATTACAGACTACGACGGTAACTTTGTTGTAAAACCATTAAATGCTGGATATTATGACGTTTTGATAATTGCGCCCGGCTATAACCAAAATAAAGTCGTAAATGTAATTATCCAAAACGGAAGCTCTACGAACATACATATAACACTTGAGCGTCCAAAGAATTCCAAATACGAAACTGTTATTACTGCTTATAGAAAACCATTAATCGACGTAGAAAATAATTCTAGTTTCATCACTGGCGCCATGGAAATAGGAACTTTGCCCGATAACAATATTTATGATCAAAAAAAAGGCAACGACAATACTTTACAAACATCGGACTCGTTACAATTGAAAAATGAAAAAGAATTTCCTGATCTAAAAAAGGGAAATAAAAGAAAACGATAAACCTACAAAACGCACTTACAACAGAGATGATATAGACCGTGCTCCTTATCACTAAATTTGAATTGGAGCTATACGCTATTGTCGACTTTATAAATGACGCTTGCAATGAAGAAACCGTTACCCATACAACTCAATATCCCTCACCCCTGCACACAAAACCGGGATGAAATGATTCCGACTGAAAAAGGACGGTTTTGTGGGCACTGCCAAAAGACTGTTATTGATTTTACTACATGGAGTGATACGGCATTGTATAATTTTTTCGCAAAGAACACCGGGGCGGTTTGCGGAACAATGTATGAAACACAACTGAATAGAAATATAGCTATTCCCTACCAGCCGCACAGCAGGCTGTATAGAATGACTATCGCAATGGGATTGACATTGCTCTTTACTCAGGCACCACAAATTATGGCTCAAACCAGTGCGCCACTTGTTTCGCAATCTGATTCTTCAAAACAATTAAAGCCAAACAATGAACCGTTCGGCACGTTAACGGGAAAG
>CAIKOJ010000220.1 GCA_903829015.1 uncultured Bacteroidota bacterium | reverse complement strand
TTTTAATCATTTCTGATTTTACCCATCCATTTTCCGGATTTACCCGTCTATAGAGTTAATAGTAAGCTTGTTGGTTAAAATTTAGTGGTGGTAAACGGGGAAAATTAACTATATTTATTGCCAATATCTTGCCAACAAATAATATATGTTTGCCTTAGTGGCTTTTAATAGAAGAGATTATGAAATTTAGATTGCTCATTTTGTCGTTAATAGCGCTGATAGCCGGGAATAATTCCGGCCATGCGCAGCTGGTTACAGATAATGCATTTCTGTCGGGTAAATGGTTGCAGGTTGCTATTGCACCAAATGGTTCGTGGGGAAATACGGTGACGGTTCCTGCAGGATATTCTTCGAGAGGAGGAAGTACAGGAGGATACACGGATCCGATTTTATTAACACCTGCCGGCGGTTTGGGAATGGATTTCTCTTACGACCAAGGTCATGATGGATTTGCGGTTGGTGCGATACCATATTATGGTGCTTTCTTTTTGCCGGGCACTCCGTTCGACGGATGGTCAATGCAGGTAGCTGGTGTGCGAAGCGATGCATATTATACAGATGGCCCTTCGGGCGGATTTTATAACGCACCAGGTGGAACATTGACAGGTACTGTAACCAGTTACTCCTATATTCCAGGAGTTGTGGGGCTTAGCACACCAAGTATGATGAAAGGAATCTGGACAGGTACTGCAGGTGTTGGCAGTGCTTTGCGAATTACTCAGGAAAACAGATTGGATACCCTTGCTTCTCATTTGGTGGTTACGACAAAGTTTGTGAATACGAGTGGCGCTACAATGACCGGTCTTTACTATTTCGTAACGGGTGATCCGGACAATGATGTTTTGCTTTCTGGTGGAAGTTTCCCTACGGACAATCACATTGCCTATCAGGGTGATGCAGAGAATCGTCATGAAGTATGGTCAGTGCCTAATCCGGGTTCTCATCCGGATGCGTTTTCAGGATTGGCTACAAAAGATTGCAGGGCGAAAGCGATGATCTATCAAAGCTGGCCGCCATCTACAGGTATAGGTAATGAACTCGATCTTGTGTGGGCAGAAACCGCTACGGGTATGGGTGGTACTTATTATGATCTTTACCACACCACAACTTCTCAGGACATTGCATACGGCCTCATTTACAATCTTGGAGATTTGCGGGCAGGTGACAGCACTGTGCTTTCTTTTGCGTGGATATTCGCCGACTCAACACACATCGATAGCGCGTTCCCTGGTCCAAAATTGGTGACAGAAGGGATAGTGCATGATTCGCTGGACAGTGTATTTGCATGTACAATGTCGGGTTATGGAGTTGTAGGTAATACGTTCACTGCTGATATTACCGGTGGTGATGATAAAGACTGGAGCTTAAGTCACTGGACATGGGCACCAGCTACCGGCCTCTCTGCTACGACCGGTACACATGTGGTTGTAAACGTGACCTTGCTCACCGGACCTACGGTATACACCATCACTGGTACAAAAGATACCGCCCACGGACAATGTGGACGACAAAAAGTTTTTCTACTGTACGTTCAACCATGTTTTAATGCGACAAGTAATGAACCAGTTTGTTTAAATGACACTTTGAAACTCTATGCCCACGGCGATTCTACCGGAGCAACGTATCGGTGGTTCGGACCGACAGGATTTACCGGTTTTACTCAATACACCAGAAGAAATCCATTGATGACAATGGCTGATACAGGATGGTATACTGTTGTACGCACGGTAGGGTCAAATCATGATACAGCGCGTACGCATGTGATGCTGAAACCCGTGCCGGTGGTTGCAGCTACCAGCAACGGCCCTATATGTTCAGGTACACCCAATACTCTTTTACTGTCAGCAACACCGGTTTTGGTGGGTGAAACATTTGCATGGACTGGCCCGGGAGGCTTTACGGCAGCGATTCCAAATCCTTCGATAGCTAATCCGCCATACTACTACCGAGGTGTGTATAAAGTAGTAACTACGCTGAATGGTTGTATGGACAGTACTACGGTGAATGTGATAATAGACTCCACACCAGCCGTTCCAATCGTTGGCAGCAATTCACCAATTTGTTCGGGACATAGAGATACACTGAAACTTACTGCTACTGATGCGACACCTGCTGTGTTCTATTCATGGGCAGGTCCATCAGGCTTTACTTCTCTGTTACAGAATCCTATTATCCCGAGTCCGTTTGTAACGGCATCAGGTGTATACACTGTTACAGTTTCGTTGAGTGCTGACGGCATCACTTGTACAAACTTTAATACGGTTACTGTAGTTGTCGATTCTACGCCGTTCCCGCCAGTGCTGGGCAGCAACGCGCCGATATGCTCGGGCAATACATTGCTACTGAATGCAACCAGTACGGCCTTGTCGACATATAGTTGGACTGGTCCTAACGGATTTGTGTCGGTTCTGCAGAATCCATCTATCAATCCGGCAACGACATTTGCAACCGGTACCTATTCCGTAAGTGCGACACTAGGTGCTTGTACTTCAGATACCGCTACGATATATGTTGTAGTTGATTCGACTCCGGAAGTACCGACCGCCAGCAGTAATTCGCCTGGCCCGCCAAGCATTTGTGAGCGCGATACGTTATTGCTATTCTCTAACGATGCTACAGCAGGCGTAAACTTCAGTTGGGTTGGACCGAATTCATTTACCTCAACAATACAGAATCCGGTGATCATGAATGTTACACCGGCGGCTACAGGTTTATACACTGTAACAGCGATACTGGGCAGATGTACTGCTGCAACCGTGATCAATGTAAACATTACACCTACGCCACTGCTGATAGTCAGCAGCAATAGTCCGGTATGTACGGGAATAACAGATACCTTATTCCTTCAGGCAACCAGCAATCCGGGAGCGACGTTTACATGGACTGGTCCGTTTGTGTTTACTTCTACACTGCAAAATCCTTACCGTACACCTGCGATCATGGAAATGGACGGTGTATATGAAGTGATTGCGTTCCTCAATGGTTGTGCTTCATTGCCAGTGTACGACACTGTGCACATCAGGCCAACGCCTCCTTCGCCGATGCTGAAGCAACTTACTTTCTGTCAGGGTTTTGATGCACCTTATCTGGATGCATATGGCGATAGTATTTTGTGGTATCCTTCGGGTAACCCGCTGATTGGTGGAACACTTACCGCTCCGAAGGTGCCGACCGATAATGATACATTGCTTTGGTATTATGTGACACAGACAAGAATGGGTTGTACAAGCAAGCTGGATTCATTTATGGTAACCGTAAATCCGAAACCTATTGTTGCCGTAAACGCTTCGGTGGGTGTGTGTCCGCACGATACCGTGATATTGCAGGCTGTGGATGCAGATCCGCTGGATAAATATCATTGGACACCGTCGAGGTATCTGGATGATACAACAAGCGCAACTGTAATAGCGCGCCCTGTTACCAATATGAAGTACACGGTAATAACTACCAACAAATTCAATTGTTACGATACGGCGTTAATAGCAGTAACAGTGCGTTCGGGAGCGCTACTGAATCTGGATGATTCGTTAACGCTTTATCCGGGTGAGTCAATTCAGTTAAATCCATTGACCAACTGTAGTTCATTTACATGGTTCCCGCCTGCCGGATTAAGTAACTCCCGAGTTTCTAATCCAATAGCATCACCTGATATCAGTACCAAGTACATTGTGCATGGTGTTACTGATTGGGGCTGTAAAGCAGTTGATTCAATAAATATCTACGTTAGCCCTGAATCGCTGATCACGCTGCCAAACGCATTTACACCGGGTAGCAGTGTAAACAATGAATTCAAGGTGATCATGCGCGGAATCGCTGAACTTAAGCACTTCCGTATATGGGACAGGTGGGGTGTTAAGGTTTTTGAAACTACCGACATCAACAAAGGATGGGATGGTACTTATAAAGGAAAGAATCAGCCATTCGGAGTGTATATGTATCAGATCGAAGCAGTAACGAGCACAGGTCGTACATTCGTGAAGAGCGGCAATGTTACCCTCGTAAGATAGTCGTTATCCAAAATAATTGTTAATAAAAGCCCCTTGTATAAGGGGCTTTTTCATTCTCACACTTTTTAGGTAATTTAGTTCTATGATTCGTTTGTCTATTACCGGATTCCTTGTGCTTTTCTTTGCTGCGTTTGTTCATGCACAAAATACACCACCCCCACCTCCACCCCCACCGCTTACACCTGAGCAGGGCGCATGGGCGGCAGATACTGCAAAGCCATGCTATAAGAATCCCGACATGCCTGCCTTTAATATCAGGCTCATGGACAGTTCCACCATTTTTAACACCTTCAATATACCGGAGGGCAAGCCGTTTGCGGTAGTTTTCTTTGATCCTAATTGCAAGCACTGCCGGCGCAGCATAGCACAACTGCTGGGTGCCATGGAATCAGTTGACCACATTCAGTTTTATTTTATTACCCCTACGCACCTAATGACGGATCTGCGTAAATTTTACAGCGACTACAATATGGCCGAATACAAAAACATAGTATTGGTGGGCAGAGATTATGAGTTCTTTTTCTTTAACCATTACAGAACGATCAATGTTCCTGATGTTGCTGTGTATGATAAGCACAAGAAAATAGTGAAACTGATAGAAGGGGAATTCGGACCGGCTGAGATACTTAAGTATATGCCAAAATAAGGCTTGGAAATATCAATAAGCTGGAGAAATGACAGGCGGACTTTGAAAACAGGCAGTCATTTGAGCGTTGCACCCCGAAGGGGTGCGCGTTTCGAACAATAATATAAGCTACAAAGCTTGGACTCCTAAAGGAGTCGTACAATTTATCAAAGTCTGAATGGGAATTTGAATTGGTATTACTTTTCCTTCTTCTCTTTTTCTTCTTTCTCTTTTATTTCTTTGACCTCGTATTTGTAGGTGTATATCTTTTCATCCTTACAGAACAGCCGTACTACGTACAGTCCCGGATCGAGATCTTCAGTGTTGACTTTGCAGAGGTTCTTTTTGCACTTCATGTCCATTTCAAATTCTTTGCCGTTCACATCTACCATCATGCAATAAGACAGGTCTGGAATAGAGACAGAAAAGTATTTGCCGTTAGCAGAGCGCTGCAACGACACTGTGGTATTTTCAGCCAGCAATTTGTTTGTCTGCGTTTCTTCGTAATGGCCGATACGGCACATGATGTTGCCCGAAGAATCATCCTGATAAACTACATAAATGTGACCGCCCCCAAGTGTTACATCCAGACTCTGCAAAATACCCCTTGCTACTACATCATATTTCTTAGGCAGGCCGGTGGTGATATCGTTGGAGAAATAAAGACATGCCTGCATATTGATGCCTATGGACTGCACCCAGGCAATAGCACCGGCGTTGCCTGAGTTGGCAATTCTGGGAAAGTTCTGGCTGGTAAGTCCGGAGAACCTTCCGGTTAGGGGAGCAAAAGTATCGGCAAAACTGGTGAGTGAAGTTTTGCTGAGGAACACAAGCGCACTATCGCCGTTGCCACTGGTGTAGACTGAATACAAAGTATCGCTGATAATAGTGCCGTGGGGTGGATTGGCGGGACAGGATTTGGCCAGCCAGTTGGAAAAATCGAGCTGTACTGCATTATCAAAAGAGATAGCTCTGTTTTTAGAGATGCCAGCCCAAATGTTGCGGTAGTTGTTCAGGTTGTCGCGGTAAAGAATTACGGTTGCATTGCCACTCTCCACTACTGTTGCAGGACAACAGTCGGATATTGAGCCACCTGAAACATCTTTAATAACAGCTTCCCCTGTAAAAGATTCACCCAGATCTGTTGACTTGGCCACAACGTGCCTTGGATTTACATATCCCTTGTCGTACTTCATATACGATACAAGGGGATGCCCATAAGGATCCATAGCAACGGTGGGAAAGCGAGAGATGAGGCCATCGCTGTCATCGACCTGATTTTCGATAGAAAAGGTTTTGCCGCCGTCGTAGGAGTGTTTAATATAAATGTGGCTCACATCTTCAGGCAGTTCTTTGTAGACAAGGTAAATGGTGTCGCCTCTGCTGGTCATTTCGGGTCCTGCCCAACTCTCGGTAAAAGCTTCCTTGCCGGGAGGGTTCATTTGTACCGGAGCGGCAAAATCTTTACCAGCCCATTTTGCCAGAAAAACCCTTCCGTTTTTGTCGCCCCAGAGTACCAGTGGTTTATGGTTCTGATCCAGCGTGACGCGTGGATGCAGATTACCATAGGTTTTGTCGGCTACCGGAATTGGGTCGTACCATATGATGCCGTTTTGAGCCCGGCACACAACTGACGTAAGTATAATGGCAGTAAGTAATAGAAGACGCATATTATGATAACAAAAGTAATAAATTGTGTGGACTAAACATTGTGCCAATAGCTTCCTGAAACAGCGGACAATTTTAGATTCAACTTTCGCATTGTTTGCTTTTCCTGTTGTTTCGGAATGGCAGGGTGAATTCCGGTGTACTTCAGTTCTGAGTTCTTTCACATTTCGTCAACGGTTTCATTGATAACATTACCCTATATTTGTCAGGTGAGTTTTCTATATCCACTTTTTCTGGCGGCGGGGCTATCGCTGGCAATACCTGTACTGATACACCTGTTCAATCTGCGGAAGTATAAGACGGTATTATTTCCGCATACCAGATTCCTAAAAAACATACAACTCAATTCAAGGAAGCAGAGTCAGGTAAGGTATAAGCTGTTGCTGGCACTGCGATTGTTGTTTCTGTTGAGTCTGATTCTGGCTTTTGCCCAGCCGTTCTTAAATAACCAGAGCAAGGCATCGGCTGAAAAGAGGTTGAAGATCATATATATAGATAACAGCTACACTATGGGCCTTAAGAAGGGCGCGAGCAGTATGTTGGATATAGCCAGGGTTGCTGCACGCAAGCAAGTACAACACTCACTACCCGGAACCAGGTTTGTATTGCTCACGAACGACAACCCACTGGGATTAAGATCTGAACCTGCGGATAAAGTGTTTGCGGAAATAAACAATACTGATATTTCAGCTTCATCGAAAACGGTGAATCAGTTGCTGGCAACGGCACAGAGCATCATGGAAAACGAAGGTAAGACGGGTGCTGATCTGTATTATTATTCTGATTTTCAGCAAAGTGCTTTTCCGATGATTCCCGAAAAAACACTGACCAGGAATATTACTTTTTATGCGCTGCCGGTGCAGACAGATGAGCCCCAGAACATAAATATTGATACGGCATTCCTTACCACTCCGGTGCTTCAAACGGGCAAAAATAATTATCTGGTGGTGCATACACGCATGACCGGAAAAGCGCCCAAGGAAAGTCCGGTATTGAATCTGCTGATCAACGGGCAGGTGAAGAGTGCAGCATCACTTAATTTTTCTGATAAAAACAAAAGCATAGATACGCTTAATTTTCAGGTATCTAACGGCAACTGGCAGCAAATAGAATTAAGAGTGAATGATGCAGGCATGCGGTTTGACGATACCTTCAGGATAACGGCACGGAGCTCTCCCAACCTCTCTGTGCTGGTGCTGAATGAAGGACAGCCGAACCCGTATATTCAGGCGGCGTTCAGGGCATACAATGGGTTCAGGCTGAATCAGGCTGATATGGCAGCAGCTCCGAAGGACTGGAAAGAGTATAATCTGGTTATTCTGAACGGAGTGAGCCGTATAGACGATGCTCTTGGGAAAACATTGAACGAGGCGCTGCAGCACGGGCAGAGCATCTGTATATTCCCCGGCCGGACAGCCAACCTCGAAGGCCTCAATGCAGGATTGAAGCAGGTGGGAGATATTACGGTCAGCCGCCTGGATACGGCAGTACAGGCAGCCAGCTCATTGCAACAGGGTAGTGCGCTTGTAAAAGACTTGTTTGAAAAGATACCTGAGAATGTGCAGCTGCCGGTGGCAAACTGGCACTATGTGATCAATGCAGGATTGAGTGCCAATCAGCAATCTGTATTGAGTTTCAGGAACGGAGATCCGTTACTGGCCAGATACACCCCATCAAAAGGGCAACTGTATATATGCGCCTCATCGGCCGACCTGCAGTCAGGTAATTTCACGGGCAGTTATTTTTTCACACCGTTTCTTTATGAGATGGCTATGCAGAGCGGCAGCAGCAGTATCTATGCTGTGACACTGGGCAGCCAGCAGCCTATTTATCTGACGCTTGCCGATGCACCTGAACGCAATACAGTTCATATTCTGGGCAAGGGGCTGGACATTATTCCGCCGCAGCGCCCTGATGGTGCAGGTCTGGATGTTTTTGCCGATCAGGCGGTGCAGCAACCGGGTTTTTACAATTTATTTTTTCAGGGGGGTGATACTACCAAGATAGCGCTCAATCAGAATAAGGAAGAGTCTCAGCTGGATTTCAGAGATGTAGCAAAACTGAAAAGTGACTGGAAAGGCGACAATATCAAATGGTTGAGCATCACTGATTCGGGCAGTATTTCTGATGGTGATCAGAACGGGAATTTCCCGTTGTGGAAGATTTGTGTAATTCTTGCCTTATTGATGCTTGCTGCTGAAACTTTTGTATTGGCGCGGCCTGCGGCGGTGGCGGCTTAGTCGGTGGATACTAATATTATTTTTGAGTCGGGCGTATTTTAATTTGTCGCGAGTTGGATAGCCCCGATGGGGCATCACATAATGAAATCGAAAAATTTCTACAAACAGATAGCCCCTCCGGGGCAGCGCATAGTTTATATCGTGTTATTAATGTCTAAAGATTCATAGGGCGATGCTCTATGCTCGGAGATTACGCCCTTGCAGGGCTTTGTGTGGAGTTGTATGCGTTGGTTTCATAGGGCGATGCCCTATGCTCGGAGATTGCGCCCTTGCAGGGCTTGTGCGGCATAATATTTTGTGTTGTTATGATTTCAAGGGCGATGCCCGATGCTCTATGATTATGCCCTTGCAGGGCGGCACATATTGTTATTTTCACTCCTCGTCCATATAAAAGATATGCTTTTTGATTTTTACTGTTTACTTTTGGTGTTGTATTGAATATCCACAAAATGCAGGTTCTTATTCGCAAAGCAAAGGTCTTAGACCCTCAATCTGATTTTCATGATAAAGTTGTTGATGTATTAATTGACGGCGGGATCATTAAGAACATCGGAACCGCTCTAAAAGCCAAGGCAGACACAGTGATTGAAGCAAAAGGATTGTGTGTGAGCCCCGGATGGGTTGATGTATTTGCTGACTATCATGAGCCCGGTTACGAGCATAAGGAAACCATAGCCAGCGGGCTTGCCTGCGCTGCAAAAGGTGGCTTTACAGATGTTTTGCTGGCGCCAAATACGCAGCCTGCACTTAGCACAAAATCTATTATACAGTACGTTGCCGGTAAAGCAGCAGGTAACATCGTTTATCTGCACCCAATAGGTGCGGCTTCGCAGAATATTGAAGGAAAGGATCTTGCCGAAATGCTGGACATGCGTGAGAATGGCGCCCTTGCATTTTCAGATGGCTGGAAGCCGGTGCAGAATGCGAACCTTTTTCTGAAAGCACTGGAATATGTAAAAGCTTTTCACGGAACGATCATTCAGATACCGATAGATAATGCGCTCGCCAGCGGTGGGCTGATGAATGAAGGGATTGTATCCACAGCTCTGGGTATGGCAGGAATACCATCTCTTGCAGAAACTATAATGGTGTACAGGGATATAGAACTGCTGAGGTATACAGGGTCGAAACTCCATTTTACCGGGATATCTGCTGCAGGATCTGTGGAATTGATACGCAAGGCAAAGGCGGAAGGCCTGGCAATAACATGCTCTGTAACGCCCTATCATCTGGCACTCACAGATGTTTATCTAACCGGTTACGACAGTAAATATAAAGTGGCTCCGCCGCTGAGAACCGAGGAAGACAGGCAAGCACTGATAGCAGGCCTTCGTGACGGAACGATCGACTGTATTGCAACACATCATCGTCCGCAGGAGTGGGATGCGAAAACAAAAGAGTTTGAATATGCTTCTGATGGTATGGCTGTTCAGGAGATCGCATTTAATATACTGTGGGAGGCACTTAAAGGACAGATAACAATTGAAAGGCTGGTAGAATGCCTGACCATAATGCCACGGGATATTTTTGGCATGGAGGTGAAGGAAATTAAAAAAGGTAAAAAGGCATCTTTGACAATATTTACAACATCGGGCAACAGCACTCTGGAGGCTGGTGATGTTGTATCTGCCAGCAGCAATAATCCGTTTATAGGACAGAAACTGAACGGAAAAGTGCTGGGTATTTATAACGATAACAAACTACACTTAAATAAATAAAAATGGAAAACATTACGGCTGCTCAAAGAAATAAAATGGCCTTAAAATATGGCTTGCTCGTTAGCGTTATTTACATTTTGGTTTCTTCAGTTGTCAATATCTTCATTGCAAACCTGATAGTATTTTACGTTTCCAAGTTTATTGGTTACATGCTTTTCTTTGTTATTATTGGATATTTTGCGGCTTCGATTCGTAAAGCTAATGGTGGCTACATTGAGTTTAGGGAAGTGTTCGGAGCAATTTTCATTATGATTTTAACCGCCTCAACCATCTCCTATTTATACAACTACATTTATATCTTATATATAGATACACACTACATGGAGAAATTGAAATCTGCATCAATCCATTATATGGAGAAAATGAATATGCCCGAATCGAAATTGGATGAAACAGCCCAGAAGTTTGATGAACAGATTGAAGAGGCAAAACACTTCAACCTTAAAAGAAATATTCTAACTCTCAGTGGTGCATACTTGTTGGATAGTTTATTTGGTTTGATCGTTGCGGCCATCGTAAAGAAACAGAAACCAATTTTCGACTCCAATTAGATTTTGTCAAACTAGGGGGGCGTAGTCGAGATATGCATCGATTGAAGTACACTTTTCCGTGTAAGGTAAAGTTTTAATTAGCCATCTAAATCTATTTAAGCGCGGATTAAGTTTGTTCTGCGTCTAGGCTGTTGGCTTGATTTACACAAAATTCCTATAAAAGACAGTAAATGTTAAAAATGTTGGTAGAACCGTCTACGTTATGCCAAGTAAGTAACCAAGCACAGTGATTTTACAATAATTCATGTATTTTAGCACTCAGATGGTGCCCGACATTTCAATCGTCATACCCTTATACAACGAAGAGGAATCTCTGCCGGAATTGCTGGCGTGGATAGAAAGGGTATGTACCGAAAATAAGTACTCTTATGAGGTGATAATGATAGATGATGGCAGCCGTGACAACAGCTGGGACATCGTAAAACAGCTTTCTGATAAGAATCCGAATATCAAAGGGATCAAGTTTCAAAGGAATTACGGTAAAAGCCCTGCCTTGTATGAGGGTTTTAAAGCTGCTGCCGGCAATGTGGTGATCACCATGGATGCCGACCTGCAGGATAGTCCGGATGAGATACCTGGGCTGTATAAAATGGTGACGGAAGAAGGGTATGATCTGGTGAGCGGGTGGAAAAAAGTACGTTACGACAATGCCATAACTAAAAATCTTCCGTCAAAGCTGTATAACGGTGTAAACAGGTGGTTTAGCGGCATAAAGCTGCATGATATGAACTGCGGCCTGAAGGCTTACAAGCGCAAAGTTGTAAAGAGCATAGAGGTGTATGGCGAAATGCATCGTTTTATACCTGTTCTTGCCAAGCATGCCGGATTTAACCGAATAGGGGAAAAAGTAGTGCAGCACAGACCCAGGAAGTACGGGGTATCTAAATTTGGCTGGGAGCGGTTTATCAATGGTTTTCTTGATCTGCTTTCTATTCAGTTTGTGAGCCGTTTTGGTAAAAAGCCGATGCATTTGTTTGGTGCTCTTGGTTCACTGGTATTCTTTCTGGGCTTCATTCTTATTGCCTGGCTGGTTGTAGACAAGCTGCACAATAATATACCGCTCACCAACAAACCAGCGTTTTATATCTCACTCACAGTTATGGTGCTGGGTACACTGTGCTTTTTCACTGGTTTTGTGGCAGAATTGGTGGTGCGTAATGCCGCTGACCGCAACGCCTATCTGACAGAAGAAAAAATAGGACTGTAGCGCTGATTTATCAGAATATGAGTCAAGTGCTATTGCACTTTGACTAATTATTAACAATACTTTATCCCCGGCAGAAAACGCATATCTCAAATAAACCTCACATTTGCTTTCCACACTACCAAAATGCGACACACTACAATTTTTTATATAATTATTGCATTCGTTTTACTGACAGCGACTGGTTTTGCTCAAACCGGGAAACCCACCACCGGCAGCGTATCAGGAAAACTATTAGATCCCAATAATAATCCGTTGTCGTATGCAACTGTTTCTCTGCTGCGAATGGATTCTTCTGTGGTAAACGGCGATCTGTCTAAAGACGACGGCTCATTTAAAATTGCACCAACCGGTACAGGTAATTTTCTGCTGCGGATAGAGGCGATGGGTTACACCAAAAAAATAGTTGGGTTTGAAATAACAACAGATGCACCTGATAAAAAACTGGGCAAAATAAAATTGTCGGGATCTGAAAAAAGCCTGAAGGAAGTGAACGTAGTGGGTGAGAAAAATGTAATGGAGCTGAAAGTTGATAAAAAAGTGTTCAATGTAGATAAGAATACAACTACCGCCGGCGGAAGTGCAACAGATGTGTTGCAAAATGTGCCTTCGGTTTCTGTGTCTACAGATGGCTCGGTAAGTTTGCGTGGCAAAAGTGACGTAACCATACTGATAGATGGTAAGCCAGCTACAATGCTGGGGTCTGATGTTACTTCGGCGTTGCAGAGCCTGCCTGCGGGGAGTATTGAGAGCGTGGAAGTGATCACCAACCCTTCATCGAAATATGATGCGCAGGGTACTACCGGCATCATCAATATCATTACCAAAAAAGACGGCAGGCTTGGCTTCAATGGCAACCTGACGCTTGGCGCAGGTACCAATGATAAATACAATGGTAATCTGGGCCTGAATGTGAGGAAAGGCAAATGGAATGTATTTCTGAACAGCAGTTACAGGTTGAACAAAACATACAATGATATTACAACTGACCGATTTGACAGGGATATTACAAGGGTGGTATTCGCGCCAGCAGATACACAATCGGTGCATCGTTCGTACAGAACTTTTGAGCACTCACCCCGTCATTTCGGAGGCTTCTTTAACACGCTTGGCGCAACGTTCGATCCTGATAAATATAATTCAATCACACTCACCGAAAACATCAACCGGATGCAGTTTGGTTTTAAGGATTATTCATATTACAATGTGTACAACGATTCACTGGAAACGATAAGCGATGCAGCCTCACGCCAGGACCGCACAACTGATTTTTATGTAAATATTTTTTCGATTTCATCTGCTTTAGACTACAAACGGAAATTTAAAAAGAAAGACGAAGAACTAAGTGTTGATGCGACTTATGCACATACCGATTTCAACAGACATCAGCAATTTACAACAATACAGAAAAACAATGCGATCAACAATCTGGATACCAGTTTTTCCAATGCACCGGCAAATGGGGGCAACAGTAGCCTGAACGTTTGGGCAGACTATACCGACCCACTTTTTACAAAAAACGGTAAACTAGGTGTAGGATTTAAGTCTCAGTTTTATTGGTTCATCAGTGAAGCCGACCCGACAGTGACATTAAAAGGTGTTTCAAAAGTTGACACCAGTCTTTACGCGAAATTTAATTACAGCCAGCAAACCCATGCCGCATACGTAAACTGGAACGACCAGTTAGGTAAATTCTCCTATCAGGCAGGACTAAGATTTGAAGATGCTATTTATGATGGCTCCGGTAGTACTCCCAACTACGCTACCTTTCACAGCAGCTTTGTGAATTTATTCCCATCCGCATTTATCTCCTACCAGTTTGCACATCAGCAAAGCGTTTACATCAATTACAGCAGGCGTGTAAACAGGCCAGGCTTTATGCAACTGCTGCCGTTTAAGGACTATTCTAATCCGGGTACGGTGAGCATCGGCAATCCTAACCTGATACCAGAATTTATAAACAACATTGAGTTTAGTTACAACCGGTCTGATAAAAAAGGCAATAATTTTATTGCCAGTGTGTATTATGCGCAAACAGAGAATATTATACAAAGGGTGCCGAGAAGCATTACACTGGCTGATACTGCACTTGGCCTAAAGAATGATGTGGGTAAGCTGCTTTCCCAGCCGGTGAACTTAACATCAGGTACTACCTATGGACTAGAAGGTACGGGCCATTTTCAGTTGCTGCCATTTTGGGATGCGACTGTCAACCTGAATTTTTTCCAGAACGATTTGTCGATTGGCAGTCTGAAGGATACGGCGTACAAAAAGTATCTGACGGATAAAAGCGGCAGCAGTTGGTTTGGCAAAATAAATACGAATGTTAAACTACCTAAAAACTTCTCAGTACAGATCAATGCTAACTATGAGTCTCCGAAAGTGATTGCTCAGGGAACACTGAATGAGAGCTACTGGGTAGATGTGGCTGTCAGAAAGAACCTGCTTAAAAACAAAGCAACGATTGTGCTGAACTGCTCTGATATTTTTAACACACGGTCATTTGTAACCAACTACAATCTATCATCCTATTACCAAACCATCAATAGGGTAAAGGAAAACAGAATAGTTAACCTCACCTTTACTTACCGTTTTGGTAAGGCAGATATTGGCAAGGGAGGCGGAATGGGCAAAAGCAAGGGTGAGAAGTCAGATAAAAAGCCGATAAAACCATCGGACGAAGACAGGGAAAACAATCTGAAAGAGAAAGACGACAATGACCAGCCAGGCGGCGGTGGAAAAGAAGGGCAAAAGAAAGAAGGAAAGGGTATGTAAGCCTCTTGAAAATTTAATTGGCTTTTGCTTTGTAAAATTTGGCATTATCTTTGAAATACAGGATTAAAATAATGAAGAAATTATGAACGGACTGCTTAAGGTATGTATTTCGGTGTCTCTGTTGGGCACATTCAGTTTAAAGACACAGGCTCAGGATCTGGGTGATTATGTAAAAACGATCGACCGCACTGTGAAAAGTGTAAAGACCAAAACCGGAACGAGCGGAGGCGCATTGTCGCAGTCGGAGATAGCCGCCGGCCTAAGAGAGGCGCTGGAAATTGGCGCAAAGAACGCAACCGGTCTGGTATCGAAACCGAATGGATTTTTTGGCAATGCGCTGATAAAAGTGTTGATGCCACCAGAAGCAAAAAAAGTAGAAAATACGCTTAGGCAACTTGGTATGGGGCGCTATGTAGACGATGCGATACTGTCTATGAACCGCGCTGCAGAAGATGCTTCCATTAAGGCATTGACGATATTTGTAAATGCTATAAAGGGCATGTCTATACAGGATGGACTGGCCATATTGAAAGGGGGCAATAACGCAGCTACCAATTATTTGAAAAATAAGACCACTGCAGCACTCACATCGTCTTTTAAACCGGTGATCAGAGAATCGCTGGATAAAGTAAATGCTACCAAGTATTGGAGTATTGTATTTACAACCTACAACGAATTGCCTACTACTTTCAAGAAGATCAACCCAGATCTACCTTCTTATGTAACCGAGCGCGCTCTTGCCGGTGTGTTCCATTATATTGAAGATGAGGAAGCGAAGATTCGCCTGAATCCGGCAGCAAGGGTTACCGAACTGCTTAAAAAGGTATTTAAATAGAGTTTATATTAGTTGTAACAATGATGGACCGGTGTTAACACCGGTCCATCATTGTTTTATGGGGTAGAAACGGGGCAGATGCAAAATGTATGCACGATGTTAACCTGCATATTAAAATTAAGTATTATCTTGCGGCTAAACCCGCAAGGGGCCTATAGTTGATAAATTGAAAACTGATATGTTGCAGGAACAAAATACTGAATTGATCAACTGGTGGAATGACCAGTCATTTGATGGTAAGGACTTATTCAAACTCGAAGAAAATGGTGACATTATTCTCATTGCAAATAACGCAGTGAAAGAAAGAACGGTTGCCAATATTTCTGATGAAAATAAAGAAGAAGTTGTCAAGAATCTGATTGATGGTTTCACCACAGTTGAATCGAAAGTAAGGGAAACAGAAGTGGAGTGGCTTGCTGCTGCTGACAAGCTGAAAATGGCAGAAAAGGTGGCTCACTTGAAAGAGTATTTGCAACAGGCAGCTGCCCTTGGCGATTTCCTGAAAGCATCATTACTTGTACACACCTGGGAGCACACTTTATACCAGCTTACCGAAGAGATACATGCAGCGAAATTAAAGCTGGTGGAGCTTGCAGAGGAACTAGCAAAGAATGACCAGTGGAAAGAAACAACTCAGGCATTCAAAGAAATAGGAGATAAATGGAAGCAGACCGGCTATCTGGATAAGGGTAGGAATGATAAGCTGTGGAGCAGAGTGGAAGCGGCACGCAAAGAATTCAATGACCGTAAAAGACTGCACCACGAAGACGAAGAAAAAGATATGCTCATCAATCTGGACCTGAAGATGGATCTGGTAGAGCAGGCTGAATCTATTGCTACATCTGATGAATGGAAAAAGACTACTGATACTTACAACAGGCTCACTGAAGAGTGGAAGAAAATAGGCCACACACTACACAAAAAGAATGAGGAACTGTGGCAGCGTTTTATGGCGGCCAAGAATACATTCTACGAACGCAAGCGGGAACACAGCAGCAAAATACAGGTAGAGCAAGAACATAACTACACAGTAAAACTTGCACTGGTAGAAAAAGCTGAGGCGCTTAAAGAAAGCAGGGACTGGAACCAGACCAGTCAGGCATATGTGGGTATGATGGACGAGTGGAAAAAAACGGGCAGGGTAAACAATGAAAGAGGCGATGAGCTTTGGAAACGTTTTACTGAGGCACAGGATTTTTTCTTTGAGAATAAGAAGCAGCATTTCGGATCGATAAAGGAAGTGCAGGAAAACAACTACAATCTGAAGAAAGCGATATTTGACAGGGCTGAGAGAATTAAGAATTCATCGAACTGGACAGATACCACCAATGAGATGATATCGTTGATGGATGAGTGGAAGAAGATAGGCCCCATACCACGCTCATACGGCGACCAGATGTGGGAAGATTTCAATGCGGCACGCAAGTACTTCTTCAACCGCAAAGACGAAAACAGGGATCAGCGGAAGAAGCAGTATGAAGAGCAGAAAGTACAGCGAGCTATACAGGCCAGAGGGTTGGTGGGCAAGCTGGAACAGGAGATAAAAGAAGAAGAAGAGAAGATAGCAGAGTTCACAACGAACATGGCAAATATTGCACCGGGTAAGAAAGCGGCTGATCTTAAGAAGCTTCTTGAAACTCTGATAATGGAGGGGCACGAGAATATTAAAAAGCTCCATAAAAAGCTGGAACAAGCCAAAAACGACATCAAAGGTCAGGATGAGGCGGCTGCAGCCGATGAAGCGGTGGGATAGTATCTGAGTTGAATATCATATTAAGAAAGCCATATTTCCGAAAGAAGTGTGGCTTTTTTCTTTGGGGATAATTCTCTTTAGGGTACCCATAAGTGTTAAATAAATTAAATAAGCGGTAACCAAGTCGCTTTGAGATTCACTGTTTAGCACATTACATCTTACTTTTACACCCAAATCTAGAGTATGCAATTTGAGCGGGAAGGCTTTTCAGACGAACAACTTATTCATTTATATACCGGGCTGTTGCGTCCGAGGATGATTGAAGAAAAAATGCTCGTGCTGTTACGCCAGGGCAGGATCAGTAAATGGTTCAGCGGTATAGGTCAGGAGGCCATTTCTGTTGGCGCCACCATGGCCATGGATGCCGATGAATACATCATGCCCCTGCACCGCAACCTGGGCGTTTTTACATCCCGTGGTATGCCTTTGGACAAATTGTTTATGCAGTGGCAGGGCAGAAAAGAAGGATTCAGTAAAGGCCGCGAAAGATCGTTTCACTTTGGGGCAAACGAATACCACATCTGTGGCATGATATCTCATCTGGGTCCGCAGCTGGCTATTGCCGATGGTATAGCACTGGCGCATAAGCTTAAGAAGGAAAATAAGATATCGCTTGCGTTCAGCGGCGATGGCGGCACCAGCGAAGGCGATTTTCATGAAGCACTAAATGTAGCGGCAGTATGGGGGTTGCCGGTAATCTTTCTGATAGAGAACAATGGCTATGGGCTCAGCACACCATCCAGCGAACAATTCATTTGTAAGCAGCTTGCCGATCGTGCTATAGGCTATGGTATGAAGGGCATCACCATAGATGGCAACAACATACTGGAAGTGTACCGACAGGTAAGCGCAGCCAGGCAATACTGCATCAGAGAGCAAAAGCCGATACTGATAGAGTGCATGACCTTCAGGATGCGTGGGCATGAAGAAGCCAGCGGCGTGAAGTACGTACCAAAAGAACTGTTTGAACAGTGGGGACTGAAAGACCCGGTTGCGAATTTTGAGCGATACCTGGAGTACCAGCTAGTACTTAACGATACTAAGATCGCAGCAATCAGGGAGGGTATTCAAAAGGAAATAGAAGAAGGTCTGGCACGTGGATTTGAAGCACTACCTATTGTGCCCGATACAGCCGAAGAACTAGCAGATGTTTATGCGCCTGGAAAGGTTCAGTTGGTGGCACCATCGGGCAATACCAGCGAAAAGAAATTTATCAATGCCATAAGTGATGCCCTGCGCCAGTCGATGGAGAAACACCCTAATATGGTGCTCATGGGGCAGGATATAGCGGACTACGGCGGCGCCTTTAAAGTAACTGAAGGATTTGTGGCTCAGTTTGGTAAGGAGCGGGTGCGTAATACGCCCCTGTGCGAAAGTGCCATAGTTGGTGCTGCGTTGGGTTTATCTATCAAGGGGTATAAATCTATGATGGAGATGCAGTTTGCGGACTTTGTTACGGTGGGCTTTAACCAGATCATCAACAACCTGGCTAAGATATATTACCGATGGGGGCAAAACGCCGATGTAGTGATACGTATGCCTACAGGCGGCGGTGTGGGCGCAGGTCCGTTTCACTCGCAGTGCAACGAGGCGTGGTTCGTGCATACCCCCGGTCTTAAAGTAGTATACCCGTCTACACCCGAGGACGCCAAAGGTCTGCTCATAGCGGCTTTAGAGGATCCTAACCCGGTAATGTTCTTTGAGCATAAAGCAATGTATCGTAGTATCAGTGGCCCAGTAGCCGATGACTATTACACTATAGAAATAGGCAAGGCGAGACACGTACAAGAGGGCAGCGAGATCAGTATTATTACTTATGGCATGGGGGTGCATTGGGCAACGGACTATGCGGCCAAGCATCCGGAGGTTTCTATAGATATTCTGGATCTGCGCACATTGCTGCCGCTCGACTTTGATGCCATTAGGGCATCTGTGCAGCGTACGGGCAAAGTGCTGCTGCTGCACGAAGATACTTTGGTAGGCGGCATAGGTGGTGAGCTGGCCGGCTGGATCGCTGAAAATTGCTTCGAGATTCTGGACGCGCCTATAGTGCGCTGTGCCAGCCTCGATACGCCTGTACCATTCTCTGTGGAGCTGGAGCAGAACTTTATGGCCAATAAAAGGCTGCATGATTGTGTGCAGCGTTTATTGGGCTATTAATACTCAATATTATTAGTCTTTTCATTACTTTCGTGAGAGAATTAGGTTTTGTATGGATAAACGATATACATATACGGCGTTTTTTACCTTGGCGGTATTTTTGTTTTCCTGCAAGAACGACAAAACACAAAGCCATGGGCCTATCGTTTTGGGCGACTCATCTACCATTGTAACCGAAACTGACCCACAGCGTTTGCAGGACCTTGTCACCGACCTCAAACCGGTTATCACTTCTTCTGAGCCTAAAGACACTGAAGAGACTGCAGCAAAAACCCAGGTTAAAGCACCGGATACTGCTAAAAAAGTTGCTGCACCAGTAGCCGCTAAACAACCTGTGCCTGCGGCACCCGCTGCAGCTCCTAATCTTTCGGGCAATGGGCTGAAGGCGGATTTTAATATTATGTCTTTGCTGATCACTAATATAGCAGCCAAGCAATCCGGTAATCCGAACCTCTCACATGCCAACGGTGCTGTGTATACTTTACAAAGTGGTACTATTAACGGCAACCTGATAAAGGTGACTTCTAACGTAATCAAGATATCGCAACGGTACCAGTCGGTGGTAGTGCTGAAGAATGAACTGGGCGTGCTACCTCTGGAGTCGCTTACTACTACCACAGATTGGGAACCGCTGAAAGGCATTAACAACATCTATCGAATAGCCGGGCTGGATGAAAAATCGCTCGAGTATCCCGAAGTACATAGAAACGAGATTCATACCGCGGTGGGTAAGGCCGCTAAGCGCCATAGGTTCAGTCGGAAGAAAGTGCAGGACTGGGAGAACAGCGTGCGCAATGTGAAATCTGTGAACCAGAAACCGCTGTTTGTGACCTTGCGCTCGGTGATGTGGAAAATAGATGGTAAAGATGCCAGCGGCAAGCTTTTCTCCAAGCAGATCAGGATAGATATTCCGTTGTAGTACAGGCTATTGAAGCCTGATAGTCTTCTCGGGCCTGTTCAGACCCATAATACCTGAAGATAATGAAACAACTGCTGCTCGTTTTTGCTTTCGGTGTACTATTGCTGCCCATGGCAGAACATAAGCTGCATTTCATACAGAGCGGTCAACTGCACGGCTATTATGTTCTCACCCCAGATACAGCTTTTAGTATAGCGGGATGGCTGAGTGGAAGATTCCAGCAGAAAAAAGAAAAATACCTCAACGACAATACCGGTTTCCGGCCGGATCTGATACGGCTGAAAAACCAGATCGAGTACTCGCTCTTTGATAAGCTGAATGCTATGGGCGACGTAAGAGGGAAGAACAACTGCATTTACCAAGGACCATATATAGCGGCTTACTACGGACAGGATTATGTGGGCTGGCAGGCAATACATGATAAGGCTGTGAAACTGAAAGCTGTACAGGATACATTGCAGCGTCTGGGTAAGGCATTGATAGTTGCCTACCTGCCCAATAAGGCATCTTACTGGCCTGAGTATATACCCGATGAGCTGGTGCAGCCCAAAGTGGGTATGACCAACTACAAAGCCTACCGGCAGGTGCTGGACTCGATGGGCGTGAATCAGGCAGATCTGGAAGGGATGTTCCTGTCTTTGAAAAACAAACCCAAAGAGCCATTGTTTGCGCTGCAGTGTATACACTGGACCATGTACGGTGCCATACTTGGCGGCGACAGTCTGGCCAGGTATATGGAACGGCTGACCCATATTGCAGTAGAGCATCCTGATTGGTCGGAAATTGAGCATAGCGATCAACCGAAGTATGATGATGACGACCTGCTGATGCATATGAACCTGATCTTTCCACTAACAAAAGAGACACTTGCTTACCCCATAATGAAACCTGTGCGAGACACAGGTGCCAGAAAGATCAACGCCGTATACATTGGAGACAGCTATATGACCAAGATGGTAGAGTGGGGCATACTCAATAAGGTAAACGGGCAATGTGAGTACTGGTGGTACTTTAATGAGGTGTACGATGTGCAGCGCCAGATGCGCCGGCCCATGCATGGGTACAACTGGGGGCAGGCAATAGACCGTGCCGACTGTGTAGTGCTGGCTTATACCCTGATGAACTTACCGAGCCTGGGTAACGGCTTTATAGAAAGTGCGTACAATTTTTTCTACCCTAATGGAAAGAAGGTATTGTAATTAATGCATACATTTTTATAGAAAATCACAAAGGCAACGATCATCAATCGTGAAGTTGCGGGGTTCCAGGTTGTCTCCCTTCCCTTACTCCAAAATAAATATGTCATTATTATTGGAAAGGTCAAATAAATTGTCTTATTTTGTGTGCAAGATCGCTTATTTATATAGCAGTTGCTCAGGTAGCTGCCCTCTCCCTCTCTCCTGCAATTCGCAAAGGCCTTAATCACTGTGAATGTTTAACCAGCCCCATGGAGCAGCGCAGGAGAGGGCATGGGAGTTTTTCGATTTATGCGCTTAGTGGCATAAATACTAGAAGCAGGTGTGAAATAAATTCCATGTAATTTGGAATTTATGTACGAAATAGGCATTTAATCCCCCATAACCTGTATTTTGGCTAAAGCCAATCTCAAATATTTCAACCTCCCCGACTTAAAAGTCAGGGCTACTATTTGTTTGGTGTGCTTAAAATGTCCGATTGGTATAATACTTGCGCTCTCACTCGTAATGCGGTATGACCGCAGGAAAAGCGGTGCTAACCGCATTACTAACCAAATGATTTGAAATGCTGCCCAATTTCAAGCAGAATTTAACCCTAAATTTTTTCCACCCTTTTTTCATGGCGGCCACCTTCGAAGGCAGTAGCGAGGAAGGTATCTACCATTTTTTCGGCAGTAGTGATGGGTACAAAACGGGCGGGTACGCAGAGTACGTTGGCGTTGTTGTGCTGGCGGGCCAGTGAAGCCAGTTCTTCTGTCCAGCAGAGGGCGGCGCGGATGTCATTGTGCTTATTGGCTGTCATGCACACACCGTTACCGCTGCCGCAAACCAGTATGCCTGCAGTGGCTTCGCCGGTCTCGACCATTGCTGCTACGGGGTGGGCAAAATCGGGATAGTCTACGCTATCCAGGCTGTAAGTACCTTTGTCTGATACCTGCCAGCCGGCAGTGGTGAGTTGCTTTTTCAGCAGTTCCTTGTATTCAAAGCCGGCATGGTCGGCACCAATGGCTATCGGAAGATCTTTATTGAAGGTTAAACTGCTCATAGCTTAATCGTTTTGAGATTTACGTTTTTGTCTGTCGTTGTAGGTGCGCTTGCTGAGTACCACTGTGAGCTCATAGAGGCCGTACAAAGGTATAAAAACCAGCAAACAGCTAAAGAGGTCGGGAGGGGTAATGATCTCTGAAAGGATAAATAGTATGAGGAAAGCCAGCCGGCGGTTTTTACGCAGCAGGCTGGGGGTAAGTACGCCTATCCGGGTAAGGAACAGCATCAGGATAGGCATCTCGAACACCACACCCAGTGCCAGCACCAGTGTGCTCATCATTTCGAAATAATTATCGAGGGTGATGATGTTGGCTACGCGGGGGCTTAGCTGGTAGTTGCCAAAGAAGTTGATAGCGTATGGACCCACAATAAAGTAAGCAAAGAATACACCGATGAAGAACAGCAGAGAGCACCAGAACACAATACCCCGTGCCATACGGATCTCGGATGGTTTAAGAGCCGGCTTTATGAATTTCCAGAGTTCCCAAAGAACGAACGGGAACGCCAGTACAAAGCCCAGCAGCAGCGATACCGAGAGGCTCATCATGAACTGGCCGGTAACGGCGGTGTTCTGAAATGTGAGTCTGATCTTGCCGAGGCAGAAGGAATCGTAATGGAGGGCGCGGCCCAGGGCGCAAAACCACTTATAGGAGATAAAATCGTCGTTGGCCGGACCCATGATGATGCGGTCGAATATCCACTCGACCTTAATGAAGACGGCAATAGCGCCTATTATAATGGCCAGTGCAGACCGGATAATGTGCCAGCGCAGATCTTCGACATGGTCGAGAAAGTTCATCTCGGCCTGAGGATTTGAGTTGCGTTTACCCAGAAAGTTGCTGAAAAAGCCCAATAGTGTGTTTTTGAGAGCGCAAAGGTAGGGAATTAGTGTTGATAGGCGATTGTTGGTTGATTTGTTGGTTTGTTGAATGGTTGATTAGTTGATTGGTTGAATAGTTGATTGGTTGGTTTTTGGGGGTGGCTCAAAAAAAAGGTTGCAGGTTGAATTGCATCCTTTTTGTTCAGGTTTTGGAATGAGGATAAAATCTGGCAATTTCGAGAGTGGCTTGGTTGGGAAGTTGCCTAAATGTAAAAACGAAAAATTCAATTACTATTAGGCGTGAATCTCTTGAAATTAATTAACAGTATCATGGTTCCCTTTTTTTATTTTAGTTCTCCATTTTTTTAGAGATATTGGGGTATTAGTTACAATATCAAGATTTCTAACTACATATGTTTTGGGAGTTACATAAAATTCATAATCTACCAAGAAATATTCAAAATAGTCGTCAGGGGTTCCCGTAAATCTTCGACCTGCTTTTATCCAAAAATATTTAAAATCACTATTAGCAGATTGCGCGATGATTATTTCAAAGTGCTCAGGGCTATCTGCATAAATTTGGAATAGTTTTTTAACTTCTGGAAGCGCATTTACAGCATCGATAGCCTTTTGTTCAGATTTAGTATAATGAAAAGAGTCTACTTGGGCTTCAAGGTTTATGAACTGAAAGCAAAAATAGAGTAGTGAAATAATAGTTCTCAGAAATATCTTCATATTCATTACAAAATTAAAGATAATAAAAAATACTGCGTTAGCAGCCCTTATTTTGCCCTATTAGTTCTTTCTAATCGCTTATTCGCTGCTTCTATTACAGAGGCGTAAGCGTAGGGTACAATGTCTTCAATGGTCAATTGCTTTGTGGTAATACCAGTTAGACATTGAAGACAGGCACGCCCGTGAGAGTTACACCCCAATGCGGCCTGTTATAAACAAAAATAGAGATTACAAAGCTTCGACTCCTAACGGAGTCGAACAATTAACCGTTGCATTGTTGTTGGTGTCTGGTGTGAATTCAGGTGGCAGAGTAGCACTAATACAGGAAGTGAGGGCTATATTTTCGCCGTTATCTGTTTTTATAGGGCTTTCTGCTCATGTGATGAACAGAGAAAACAAATACTGAGCCGGCAGAAATTTCATAAATGATCTTGAACGGGAAGCGGTTTACACTCATACCCCGTAATAAATTACGACTGTCCAAAAAACCGAAATGTTCGGGGATACTTGCAAGCGCAGCATAGCAATTGTCCAATTCATCAAGGAACTCATCTCCTAAACCTGTACGCTGTAGCTCGTAGTAGTGATAGCTTTCGGTTTCATCGTGCTTAGCTTCCTCCGAAAGTATGATGGTATAATTCATAAACCACTTTTGCCTTTCCTTAATGCGCTATGAACTTCCTCAACAGAATAACCTTTACTACCCCCTTTTAGGAATTTTTCTCTGCGGGCATAAAATTCGTTCAATTCATCTTGTGTGAAAGTATACGTCCCGGTTTTATTGCCCTCTATATAGGAATACATTGCAGCGATATCTTTATCGTTTGCAACATCAATGTAATGATGTAGTTGCCGGCGTATCTCAGCGTTGCTCATGTAAATCCTTTTTACAAAAATAGATAATAATCAATTCGATTCGGTATAAATGAGAGAAAATTAGCTGTTACTAAAGCAAACGAAATGTACTATCGTCCCGATTCTAAAAAATAAAAGGATGCAAGTTGAACTGCATCCCTTTATTCAGGTTTTGGATTGATGTGTGAGTGTGGACTATTTTTTATAAACTTTTACTGAGAATGTGTAAGCTTCCATTTTTTTGATCTGCTCTTCGCGGTTCATGTGACCAAGCTTTGTAGATTTTGGCAGATGCAGGGTGTTTGGTGGCAGTTTCTTATGCACCAGTTCTACCAGTGCTTTGGAAGTAACAGCATAGGTGCTTGCCTCTGCCTCGCCGCTGATGGCGGTTACTACGCCCAGGATATTACCATTCTCGTCGATAACAGGTGAGCCACTCTGTCCGTGGCCAGCAGGCAATACCAGTGTGTACTGATTATCGTTGCCATCGAAGCCGAGTCGACCGCTGATGTAGCCCTCGCAGAAGAGCATTTGATCTTTAGGAAAACCGAGTGTGAAAATATGCTTACCGAGACCGGACCTGGTAGTTGAGAAGGAGTAAGGCACTTCACCTTTTCCAAAATGGAAATTTTTCTTTTCAACCTTCAGTATCGCAAGATCGTTTGCCTCATCAAATGTGGTTACATTGGCTTTGTAGTAATCGCCGTTGTAGTCTTGAATGTACACAGAGTCTGCACCCTTGGTAACGTGGTAGCTGGTAACAAAGAACCCATCGTTGGTGATGGCAAAACCTGTGCCGGTGTACTTAACGGTAGCTGTAGGGGTGTTGATCTTCTTAATGTCTTTCTCCAGTTGGTTCTGTGACCTTTTTAGCTGGTTCTGTGATTCTTTGATGTTATCTACTTCGCGGCGAATCATATTGTACTGCGAGTTAGATTTCTTAAGGGAAGGATTAAGTATTGTATAGGTAACGGTAGATGTAAGTAATGCTACACCAGCGGCAACTGCTGCGGTGCGCCAGAAATTGGCCGGTAATTGAATGAGTTTTGATTTCCTGGCAGGCTGTGTGGTGGTTTGCTGCTGGTGAATATCCTGCAACATAGTGCGGAAGCGTTTTTGCTTACCGCTGCTTTCAAAAGACCTGATGAGATTAGTGCTTTCGTGAAACTCTGCCGCAAAAACGCTGTCTGTTTCCAGTCTGTGTTTTAATGCCAGTATATCCTGCTCTGGTAGACTTCCATTCAGATACGCCTCAGCTACTTCCCAGATATTGTTGTTTATAGACATGCTCTCTAAAATCTGTGTTCATTAAAATTATTCCCAAGTATGTTTTGGGACTTCACTTATCAACCCCGCAGGTAAGTATCTTACTTTGCCTGCTCACTGTAAAAGATCTTTCTCAGCCTTGTGAGGCATTTGTATTTTTGGTTTTTGGCATTGTCCGGATTAGTATATCCAAAGGCTGCCGCTATTTCCTGCATGTTCTTGTCGTCGTTGTAATATGCCTTCAACAATGATCTGCAAGGTTCACCAATTTGTTCGAGCGCGGTATTCAGCAATTCGTAATGCACCTCGCGCTCATGGTGCACTTTAACATCGTCTTCGTACGCAATCCCTATATCATCGTCCTCGGTGCCAATGTTGCTGTGCAGTATCTTCGGTCCTCTGCCCTGCTGCTGTAGTTTTTTGTACCACAAATGCTTGCACACTGCAAACAAATAAGTGCCGATACTACAGGTGAGATTAAAATCAGGATCCTGCGCCTTGCCAAATAACACCACCATCGCCTCCTGAAACAGATCGGCCGCATCAGCTGAATCGCCACCGTTCTTTTTTAACCAGCCATCAATTATATGATAATGTTGCCGATATATTTGTTCGGTAGCCGTTCTGTCGCCTGCTGCAATTTCAGCTAATACATGCTGCTCGCTGTTCATTGGGCTATGCACCAGTTAATACTTGAATTGGGAAAAAGTAACCCGTTTAGGAATGTAAAAATCAAAATTAAAATTAAAAAACTAAAACGGTGCGAATAGGCTGAAAGATTAGGGTCTTAGGTGAGAAAATGTACACATAAGCGACTTTCTCAGTGTCCTACACACTGTGCAAAATAGACATCTTATACTATGAATAACAACGGTTAACGAAATTTAATAAAAATATGTTTATAAGCAGGGATAGGGCAGCGGACAACCTGGAGAAATAACGGACCAGTAACATTTTTTGCCGATGTATGATGATACAGTTGTTTGTTTAAGCCGGATTAACAAAAGCATAACTGAGTTGTTGGATTCGGTATATTTTTTGAAAACGAATAAGTGCCTGATTATTCAATCAGGCTAACAAAGCGGAACGAAGTATTGACCGGGGTTGTTTTAATATTTGTGAAGTTTCACATTTGGCTACATGGCGAATTAGACCATTGATTGTATTGTAGCCAGCGAACAAAAAAATCATAGAGGATCTTCGACAAAGTACATTTGCAACTTCCCTTTTCTTTTGGCCTCGATCTCGCCACGATAGCTGCAGGCGAATCTGTCTTTAACCATTTCATAAGTAGAATGGGAAATATTGATCTTTCCGGGTTCGCTGTTTTGTTCCATACGGGCGGCAGTATTTACTGTATCGCCCCAAATATCATAGGCATACTTTCTGGTGCCTACTATACCAGCAATTACTCCGCCGGTGTGAATGCCAATTCTCATTTGGAAAGTAGCGTCGCCGAGCTGGTTGCGGCGGCGGAGCATAAAATCCCTCATGTGGATAGCGAAATTTACGGCATCTATGGCGTGGTTTTTATTTTTTCCGGGCAGGCCGGCAACACATAAATATGCATCACCAACGGTTTTAATTTTTTCGATGTGGTATTTGTCCAGCATATCGTCGAATGCCTTGAAGCAGGCGTTGAGCTCACCAACAAGCTGATTAGGCGAAAATTTTTCTGCAACGGTAGTGAAGCTGACAAAATCTGTAAGGATGACAGTAACCGGATCGTATTGATTGGCAAAGGACATGCCTTTTTCTTTCAGTTCTTTTGCCACCTGCTCCGGAAGGATATTCAAAATGAGCTCTTCAGATTTTTTCTTCTCAACAGATAGCTGGGCATTGGCTGATTTTTGTTTTTTGTGCTCCCACACCATTACCAGTATTACGCCGATCAAGACGACGATGATGCCGGCAATGATCATGGTCTGGTAGGTAGCTCTATCCTCATCGGCCTGTTTCAATTCGATTTGCTTATTCCACTCTGATACCCAGTACATACCCTTTCTGTCGCCAACATTCTGATAGTAATCGTAAGCTTCTTTAAAGTTCTGTTTTGCATCGGGATAGTCTTTCTGTACATAATAAGCCATGCCCAGTTCGACGTACAGTGCGGCGGCTTTACTGTTCTTTGTTTTTATTTTTTGTAATTCCGTTTTTAAAGAATCTACAAGGTCATTGCTTTCGTTTTGCGCAAGAAGTTTTCCGCCGCTAACTGAAATGAGCAGAAACAATAGAAAAGTGAGCAAATATTTCATAGTTCAATTTTGGAAAGGCAAGATAGTAATTTTTGAAGTTTATGGCGAATATGGAGCGTGATATGATGCAAAACAAAAAAAGGAGTTACAAACCGTAACTCCTTTTTTTGTATTCAATTTTTGTATGGTCTATTCTTTTACAAACTTTTTCATTTCAACACCATTCATCTTCACGAAATAAACTCCGGCCGGAATTGCAGAGATGTCAAATTGAGTGGAGCCTGTAGTGCGACCTGCAGCGATTTTAGTGGTAAAAAATACCTTATCGGTAATATCGGCAATCACAACATCAGTTGCACCATTTTTCAGGTTGGTCCATTCTACATTTAACACGTTTGAAGCTGGATTAGGGAAAATATTGATTGCAGTTGCGACAACCATGCTGTTAGCCTCCAGTGTTACACCAGTGCTGTTTGGACCTACATAAACGGTAACTGTATCAGACAAACCACCATCGTCAGATACACGGATGCGGAACAGGTCGGAACCGGAATAACCCGAAGATGCAGAGTAAGTAAGACCTGAAGGCTTGGTAGTGGTGTTGTCGCCATTAGAAGTGTTAGTTGCCGGGAAACCGGATAGGACACCATGTGCAGGCGGAGTTACAACTGTCCATGTTTCATTTTGACCCAGATCGAGGTCTGTGATCCACAACATAGAGTCAAGCGAAAAAGGCGTGCCGATAACCGGTTCCATGAACTGACCGCGGCCAAATGCAAATGTTGGGGTATTGGTAAGTTTAATGATCTTGCGGATACGTTGGTTATTACTGTCGGCAACATAAACGGTTTCATGCAAGTCTACACACAAGCCGTAAGGAATGTTCATATTGGCCAAAGGAGAACGAATATCATCAGAATATCCCTGTATTGAGAAGTCGCCTGCTACGAGGTACAAGCTGTCTGTGGCAAAATCATGTTCCCTGTTTGAGCAGCTCATTTCATTACAGTATATTTTACCCGATGGGCTGAAACACAGGCCAGTAGTGGTACCCATAATAGCTGTGAGAGAGGGAACGTCGTGAGTGTAGGTACCGGATAGAGAGCCGATAATGTGAGTGACTAATCCGGTTGAAGCTTCAATTTTTCTGATGATGGAATTGTCATAGCTTGGGTAGTTAGGATTCTGATCTGAGAAGTAAATATCTCCGATAGGGCTCACGCAAATACAAACAGGAGCATTTAGCAATGCTGAAACGGCAGGACCGCCGTCTCCGGCTAAACCAGGAGTACCATTACCTGCAATAGTGGAGATGTTGCCGGTAGATGCAGTGATCGTTCTGATGCAGTTGTTGTTCCTGTCGACAAAATAAATATTGTTAGCCGCGTCGATGCAGATACCCTGTGGGTTGTTTAGCGTTGCTGCTAAAGCCAGACCACCATCGCCGGAATACCCTGCGGCACCTGTGCCGGCAACAGTAGTGACGATACCTGAACTTATTTTTCTGATCCGGTTGTCATCGGTTGTAAAATAAATGTTGCCGCTGGCACTTATGCACATGTAATTCATTGTGAGAGACGCATTCGTTGCAGGAACGCCGTCGGCGGTAGAGGCACCCCCGCCCGCTACAGTAGTAATGATACCTTTTATGGCAGATATTTTACGGATGCGACCATTGCCGCGGTCAACGAAATATATATTCTGAGCAGCATCCAGGCAAATATCTTTCGGCCCGCTGATCTGAGCCTGTTTAGATGAACCGCCGTCGCCGGAACAGCCAGCTATGCCTGTGCCGGCAACTGTTACCGTAATTCTTTGAGCAAATAAATTAGTGCTTGCTGCCGCAACCAGTAATGCAGATCCGATGAGAATTTTTGTAAATTTTTGCATACAGTTGGATTTTAGAATTGTTATAAAAAATAATCATTATCAGTCTCTACATAAAGAGACGGAATTTTTCTGGAAAAAGATAGGGAATGGATGCCTTTTTTGTCGAACGCAACAAATATTATTAATTATAATTTACCAACGACTTATGTGCCAGCCTCTAGCAAAAAAAAGTATTTGTGAGAAAATACATAACCAATTTTCTCACGGCTAACACTGGATTCGGCTAAGATTTTGATTTTATTGCAACCAGATAATCGACAATCTTACTGCTAACTATAGAATCTATTGGTGCTTTGTATTTTGCAACCATTTTTGTCACCTCAGCCTCCCATGTTTTGCGGGGGAAATCGGGCTGCATAGAGATGTATTTTAAGGAGTGGCACATGGAGCAATACGAAACGAATTCAGCCTTGCCTTCGTGCTCAGGGAAATCAGGTGTTTCGGGGTTAATTTTTATTTCGCGCACACTGCCGTTTACCGTGAATGTATTTTCCGGTTTTTTAGGTGCAGGTGCCGGCGCAGGTTGTTCGTGACAACCTGAAAGGAAGTAAGCAAAGCAACAGCCTGCAGTGATATACAAAACCAAAGATCTGCTCTTCATAAATCAGTTCACATTTAGGTCAAGGTGTTCAATAAATCCACGGGCATATCCGCTGCGGTTCCATTGTGTGTTTACTTCGGTACGTCCATTAACATCTGTTGCCTTAACCCATAAATGGTAGGCGCCTTTCTGTGTGGGCGTCCAGTCGTACTTCCATCTTCTCCATGAATATTTGCCGAGGACAGGATTTAGTTTTGTCTCCGTCCATGTTTTACCTTCATCGAAAGAAAGTTCTACTTTCTTAATGCCTGTGCCATCGTCAAATGCCAGACCTTCTACTACGCACAGCTTATTGGCGGATAATGCATCGGAAGGCTCAGGTGCCACAAAGATGGAATGCAGGTTGACCTTTGTAATAGGGACAGTTTTCCTGGCAAGGCTGTCTTTAGATTCATTGAAGCTACCATCAGCGGGTACCTGGTATGCTTTGTCCATCCAGAATCCGTGGAAGGTATCAGTAAGCACTTTGATGTCGTTGAGGGCCCCTATCCAGAACGTTGCGTACCATCCCGGCACAACTAGTTTCAGTGGATAGCCATTGAGCATGGGAATGGGCTCGCCGTTCATTTCATAGGCAACCAGCACCTCTCCGTCCATTGCGTGACTAGCAGACAAAGATTTTGTAAACGCGGGCGTTTCGGGCAGAGGTGCTTTATCCATGCCGCGAAATGCAACATCGAATGCGTTCTTTTTTATACCTGCCGATTCTAGCAGATACTTTAGTTTAACACCCTTCCATTTCGCATTGCCCATGCCGCCGCTGCGCCATTGGCTGCCCGGTACTTTTGGAGTAAATGTGGATCGTGAATTTCCGGCACAGATACATAAAGCCACAATAGAATCAACTGGAAATTTGGTCTTCAGATCTGTCATAGAGAGTGCAAGTGGCTTCGTTACAGCACCATCGATATAGAGTTTAAAAGTATCAATGTCGATTTTTGTAAGTATCTGGGACATATGCCAGCGCACGAAAAAATACTCATTTGGTGTAAAATCTTCTTTAAAAATTTTAAGGGGGGTCTCGAGTTGAGGAGGCCTGTCGGTAAGTAGGTACATGTCCTTTTTCTCAGGATACCTGACCATTTCATCCTTAACAGCAGCAGAACGGTCCTCCTGTTTATCTCCGCATGAAATAAAAGCTGCACCACAAATAGTAAAAGCTATCGACCAGAAAAGAATATTTTTCAAAATGCAGATTGATTTTGATCAGATTACCCAAGTATAATTTTGTTTAAATTTAGTTGTTTATTTTGTTTTATTTTAGAGCTTTCGAAAAAGCGTATAAAAATCTGTAATGAAACGTATTCAATTGTCGATTGTTGTTGTTCTGGTTTCTTTTTTAATGGCATGTGGTGGATCATCTAATCAGAATGGGCAAACGAGCGCGCCAGCAAGCATAGCCACCCCGAAACCAACCGGTGAAGATATTTATAAGAAAACCTGTGTTGCCTGCCATCAGGCCACCGGGCAAGGAGTACCTGGTACCTTTCCGCCTCTTGCAAAGTCTGATTATCTGGCTCATAAGGATCTGGTGATCAAACAAGTGCTGAAAGGCAGTTCCGGTGATATTGTTGTGAATGGCGTGACCTATAATGGCGTAATGCCGCCTCAGGCACTCAATGACGAGGAGATAGCAACTGTGCTTACCTATGTGTATTCGAATTTTGGAAACAGCGGTGGAACTGTAACTCCTGATGAGGTGAAGCAGGAGCGCGCCAAACAATAGGTTACAGCTTCACGAGGCTTATTTTGCCTTCGGCACCTGCCATAATAATGAGGGAGCCAGTTCTGCTTTTACGTACAACGTGAAAACCTTTTTCGTCTGAAACCGGCTTCCAGTTAATGCCCCCGTCAGACGAAACATCGGTTCCTGATGGGCCTGTAGCGATCAGCGTATTTTTGTTGAGGTATTCTACACATTCGCGGTAGCCTCTTGTTGGGAAAGCCGGTGCCTTCCAAGTGCTGCCGCCGTCGGTTGTACAAAAAACGTGATTCACTTTCACCTGTTCCTGCTTGTAGTTGCCACCCACAATAACGCCGGTGCGCTCGTTGAAAAACGCAGTTGAAAAAATACCGGTGGAGTTTTCGCCGTGGATCACCGGAGGACTAACGATGCGCCAGTGGGTGCCTTTATCATACGATATGAACAGCCGTGAATATTTACCACCTGTTGCTATGACGATCCTGTTGTTGTCGTAACAGCGGATGGTAGTGCCGCTGGCCGCAAAAGAGGCTTCACCTTCCTGCAGTTTCGGGCGATTGGCTAAAGGAGCTTCGTGCCAGCTGTCACCACCATTTTCGGTACGCAGTATGAGCAGGCTACCACGAATAGGGTCGCCGTAAAGGATACCTTCATTTTTATTGAAAAAATCAATGCCGTCAAAAAACACGGCTGTGTCGTCGCTTGAGTAAACAACTTTCCAATTTCGGCCGCCATCATTTGTACGTAATACTACGGCGGGCACACCAGCGCTGGCTATTATTGCATTGTTCTGATCGAAAGCATACAATGATCGGAAGTCACATTTTTCGAAACCCTTTACCTGCGCAAAATGCCAGTGGTTGCCGCCATCGGTGCTATGTCCTACCCAGCCTTTGCTGCCGCTTACCCATGCAGTATGGTCGTCTACTACTGAAAGCCCTCGGAAAGAAGCGCCAGTGTTAGTGATTATTGGTTGCCAGTGTAATTCCTGACCAATGGCTGTAAATGATAGTAGAGTGATGATTAAACTGAAACAGTAGGATTTCATCAGGCTGGATTAGTGAGCATGAGAAATGATCTTGTGATCGTAGGCATATTTTATAACACCGATAAGGGTATTCTTGCCTAGTTTTCTGAAGATGTTTTTGCGATGGGTTTCAACAGTGCGCTCGCTGATAAACAAAAGGTCTGCGATCTCTTTGTTGCCCATTTCTTTTTCCATGAGCCGGATAATTTCGATTTCACGGTTAGTTAATGTAGGCTGGTTAGAAGTATCCGGTGCTTTATATTTCTCCAGTTCTGCAAGCACCTCTTCGCTGAAATAGATACCTCCTGCTGCTATTTTGTGAATGGCAAGCAGTAATTCCTCCCGGCTCACATTCTTAAGAATGTAGCCGCAGATATCGGAATCATTGATCATTTCGTTGACAATATCTCCCTGCCCACTCATGCTGAGCGCGAGGATCTTGATATGAGGGAACTTCTTTCTTACCAGTTTGGCCAGTTCATTTCCGTTCATTTCCGGCATCACAATATCTGTGAGCAGAATGTCGGTTTCAATGCGCTCCAATTCCTGCAGCAGAGTTGCAGCAGAAGTGGTAGTCGTAACCACGGCAATACCAGGGTCGCCTTCGAGCAAAGACCGTATACCGTCGATGACGATCGGGTGATCGTCAATTATCGCTAATCTTGTTACTTTGCCACTTGCCATAGTTCACCAACCTATAAGAGAGACTAAATATACTACTTCTAATTTTTAACAGACTGTTTACCCAGAATGAGTAACTCATCAGGGGGCAAAAATCCGACGTGGGTGCTGACAAAGTTTCCGTCTTTGTCGAGAATGATAAGGGTAGGATACCCGGAAATATGGTATTTGGCAGCGAGCATACCGCCATCACCATTTTCTCCGTCAAAAGAAACATTGACAAAATTGGCATTAAAAAAAGTGCCCACTTCTTTGTCTGAAAAACTTTTCTTTTTCAGCATTTTACATGGGCCGCACCAACTTGCATAAATATCAAGGAAGATGGGTTTCTGCTCTGACTTTGCTTTCGCCAAAACAGAATCCCATGATCCTTCGTAAAATTTTATTCCATCTTTACTGTCGCCCGCTTCGCCGGAAATTACTCTGTAGGCGATGAACGTAACAGCTGCCAAAGCCACCAACAACGCAATTCGCTTCATGATGCAAAATTAAGAATGTTTTGGCTGTTTTACCGTTATGAAATTAATAAACGTGCTGTCCACCGTTAATGCTCAGGTTGGCACCGGTAATAAACGAAGCATGCGACGACGCCAGGAACGAAACAAGGTATGCCACCTCTTCAGTGCCACCCAATCTGCCCATTGGTATCTGTGCAATGATCTGGTTACGAATTTCTTCCTTTACAGCCATTACCATATCTGTGCCTATGTAGCCCGGAGAAATGGTATTTACCGTAATGCCTTTATTGGCAACTTCCATAGCCAGGGTTTTTGAAAAGCCATGCATACCAGCCTTTGCCGCGGAATAATTGGCTTGTCCGAACTGCCCTCTCTGTCCGTTAACTGACGAAATGTTGATAATTCGTCCAAATCCTTTTTCGATCATCGGGTTGATGACGTGACGAGTGCAATTGAATACACTATCGAGGTTGGTGGAAATAACTGCTTTCCAGTTTTCAGGAGTCATTTTACGGAAAGCACCGTCTTTAGTAATACCTGCGTTGTTCACCAGGATATCTACGTTACCCAGATCTTTAGTGATCTGTTCAATCATTTTCCCGCAAGAGTGGTAGTCAGCAACATCAGCGTAGTATATCGCTATGTCGTAACCTTCGTTATGCAGCTTTTCTTTCCATTCTTTGGCCTTTTCTTCATTGCGGTAATTGGCTACTACAATAAAGCCATCGTCGTACAGTTTTTTACACATTGCAGTACCGAGTCCGCCGGTTGCTCCGGTTACGAGAACTATTTTCTTTTCAGACATAAGCATATGAATTTAGAATGGTAAGATAATTCAAATCGGTTAGATGAGGTATAAATTCAGAGAAAATTATGACAGACCTGAGTTATGCAGATTATGTTGACCAAAAGAAAGGGCATCCAACCGGATGCCCTTTCTTTTAAAAAACTGTCGTTAGTGCTTTTATTGCTTTATGAACCTAAGGTTGCTTTGGTCATTTTGATCGTTAATTCCCATCAAATAACAAAGCTGCTTTGACCCAACCAGAGCTTTACCACGTGTTAGATCATTTCTTTGCTTTCGCATTGTTGAAGAGCATGTACCTGGCATTCTCGTAGAAGCCAATTGTCAGGTCGCGCATATAGGTGGTCAATGCATCGCTAGTCTCTTTAGGAATTGTTTCGTTGTCATTTATAGACACCAGTGTTTCCTGACTGGTTTCTAAATGCCGCTGAAACAAATATTTGCCGTGCAGTATTGCAATATTACGTACGTCGTGATCTATCAGAAATACAGTATTTGAAGTGGTGTCTTTAAGGTGCAGTAAGTCGCGGCCCATGGTTGTATTAGTGTACGGTATGCCCGCCAGACCAGCTATTGTGGGCATAACATCTACCTGCGAGCTCAGCATCGAGTGTCTTTCCGCTTTCAATCTACCCGGTGCATAGAACAGCAATGGTACATGAAAACAAGTAAGGGCATTTTCTGTCCAGGCTTTTGGGAACATTTTGCCGGCATTGCCTCTGATACCGTGATCTCCGATAAAAATGAAGATCGTATTGGCAAAGTACTTTTCCTTTTTTGCAGCTTCAATAAACACCTGATAACTAAAATCTGTGTACCTAAAGGCGTTCAGCTCTTCATTGCTTTGGAAGCCATACATATTGAGTGAATCTGATGGAAAGGAAACTGTTTTGAATGCTTCCTTGTCCTCGGCCGGGATGGTGTATGGCCTGTGGTTATCGGAAGTCTGGATAATGGCAAAGAACGGAGCGGTCTTTTTGCTCAACACCTTGTTGGCCTGTAAAAACAGATTTTTGTCGCTGATACCCCATACGTCTATTTTTTTGGCATCATAGCTGCCCTGCTCGTGAATGGTGATACCCTCAATGTTATTTTCAAGCACTCCTTTTATATTAGCCCAACTGGTACTGCCGCCAATGAAGTAATCTTTCTCGTACCCTTTAAAGTCGTTGAAAACAGAATGCTGATCAACTATTAACGGATTTCTGCTGGCAGTTTTATCCAGTAATACGTCAGGGATGCCGGTAATAGTTGCCCAGACACCGCGGGCTGTGCCAAAATGTGGTGTGAAACAATGGTCGAAAAAAATGCCATCCTGACACATGGAATTGAAAAAAGGGGTTGTATTCAGCGGATTGCCCCACATAGAACTTTTATAGGCACTGAAGCTTTCACAGATAACCAATACGATGTTCGTTTTTGGAACATTTTCGCCGCTTATATTGCGCAAAAATCTGGTGCTGCTCATTTTTGATGAATCTACACCGAGGTATTGTGCCATAAGGGGATAGTACTGCCTGCTGGCTTTTTCATTGTATGATACATTGGCAAATCTTAATGAACTGAAGAAGCTCTGAAAGGGATTTAACGCAAGTTGAGACAGTTGGCTGTCTCTGAGCGCAAAGGCATCACTCCAGCGCAAGGGATACTGATCCAGCCTGCCGAAAATACAAAATGCACAAAGCAGGAACAATGCGATAAAGCTGACAATATTACGCGCCCTTGGGATGGGTGTTGTGCTTGCTGACTTAATGGAGATTGCCTTGCGAATGAAGAAAATGATAACGGCACTGACAAGTACAATAAATATGGTTAGTTTAATAACGGGGTAGGTCTGCCAAACCATTTGGAGCGAGGTGTTGCCCTCCGGCACAAAATTAAGAACACTTGCATTGAGCCTTTGAGCGAGATAGTCGTAATGCAGGGTGTCTGCAACATAGATAACAACGACCAAAACGGTTAAAATGGACAATAACCCCAACCAGAATTTTTTCCCGAAACCCGACCTGAAAGGATTGAAAAGAGGAATGAACGACAAGAGCATCATAAACAAAGCAAGTATGCCGGTTTCGCGCAGATCGTACCGCCCCCCCAGCCAAAGTGTGTTTAGAACGACTGTGTTCATGTTGGTGAGGTATCCGGTAATTGCAAGCAGGTAAATCCTGTCGATGCTCATTACAATGAAAAAGGTAAGCGAAACCAGAAGTATCCAACGGATTTTTATATGCATAAAAGAGGTATGGTGAAATCGTTATTTTGGAATAAAACCAGAAATGTAACTACTGCATTGAGTGCAATAGTTTTTATCTATTTCTCTCCCTAACTTTAATGAAAATTTAATCTTCAAAAATAGGGAATATTCGGGGGATAAAGCTTTGAACAGTGTTTGTGGAAAATTTCAGCTTTAAAAGATTAATAATTATTTTTTAATAATAGTTATTTTGACTATTAGACGTAAAACAACTACTTTTGGCGTATAAAAATTGACAAACATGAAAAAACGAATATTATTTTTGGCGGGTTTTATTGCCCTCGGTGGTCTTGTGTTGAGTTCGTGCAACAAGGTTGCAAACACGATCTTACAGAATATAGATCTTGACGGTATTGAAGTAACTGTAGACGTGCCTGTAACAGCGGTAACTGACTCGATGACCTATTCGGCTTTAGGTACTGCAACAGTGAATGTAGATGTAGACAGCATCATCAAATCTAAGACAGCGAATACATATGGAATAAACAATGTTGATGAATTTAAACTGAAATCATGCACCCTTACAATTGTAAGTGGATCAAGTTCGGCAAACAACTTTGCAAATTTCAAGAGTGCCAAGGCGTCTCTGGCAACCAATGCAAATACAACAACAACTGTTGTAGGGGAAGTAACAAATAACCCAAACCAATTTGCTACAACACTTACTCTGCCTGTAAATACAACAACTAATTACAAAAACTATTTGCCGTCCTCAGGACCAGTAGTAATCATGTATGATGTGAAGGGTGCACTGAGGGCTCCTGTAACAGCACCAATGACTGTTAAAGTGGTTGCTAAATACAGCATTCACGTTTCGTTATAAGCTACAATGAAATGAATAATAAGAAAGGAGGCAGGTAACCCTGCCTCCTTTCTTATTTAGTAATTGTGCCTAAAATTAGTAGTCGAATTTATTCATCCATATCACACCGTTCTTGCTTTCGTATTTGGTAATTTTCCCTTGACGGAATAGGTCGTTCAGAATTCTCGCTGCATCTTCGATAGGAATGTTACTCAACAAAGAAAATTCCTTGTTGGTCATTGTGTTGAATTTTGAAAAAAGGTATTCCGGGTCTGAATTAATAATTTCCTTTTGTGCACTGGGCACCAATTTATAAATTATCTCTTCAAAGTTCTGGTAAGTTTGGTAACCTCTGATCGTAAAATGGTTATCAGATCCATTTTTGAAGAAAAGAGTAGGGAAACTTCTTATACCCATTTTTTCAGCCAATGCCAGATCTTCTTTAAACAAGTCTCTAGCTTTTCCTTCAAAGTCACGTAATAGCCTCGCCGCATCCAGGCCTACTTCTAACGCTGCTTTTTCGAGGTACTGCCATTTTATAATATTCTTCTTCTCAACGAAAACCATCTCTTTGATCCTCCGTAAGAAAAGAACCGCCCTGTCTGTATCCTGCATCTGTGCGGCTTTAAAAGCTATAGAAGGCGGATATGATGATGGCGGCGGATCTTCTTCCCAGATGTCTCCGTCGAGCGGCATTTCGTGAGATACACAAACCTGTTCCCAATGCTTGGCTGCGTCAGACGGTTGTTTGATGGCTCCTTTGCTGTAGTTTTCCCAGGAAGGCAGCAAACCACCCATGCGGTATTCGATATTGATATACGGTTCGTACTCAAGTGATAGTTTGCGTAGCAGTGGCTGGATGATCCAGCAAGTAGAGCAAATAGGGTCGGTGAAATATAAAACCTGTATTGGTTTTTTATCTGGTAAAATGCCAGTTTTTTTGTGACTTGGGATCAATGGTACCGGTATGTCGTCGTCATTCAACTCTTTAGGGTTGAGGAACAGTGCTTTTAGTTCCCTACCCAGGTTCACATGATTTGCAATATCAGCTGCTCTGATTTTATAGTAATTATTAAACGCATCCTCGTGACTACTAAAATATACAAGGCAGCGGGAAAGAATGTCGGCATCGAGAATCGCATTGGTAGTGCCCGCACTAGTGAAAGGTAACGCCAAATGTGCTGCATCGCCAATCAGTACCACATTTTCTTTATGAAAAGCAGGCAACAGGTCGAAATCCCGGGTATTCCAGATATAGGTTGTTGAAAAATCGTTTCCTTCCAAAATGTCAGTTACCTGGTCAGGGAAAGTCTTCATCAGTTTGAAGCAGAATGATTTCAACTCTTCAGGAGTGCTGTGCATTACATCTGATATTGAAGGATCGTACTGCATGAACCAAACAGATGAATTGCCGGAAGCTGGAATAGCGCCAAATGCTAGTCCGTTATTTTTATTCTGGTACTTTACAAAGATGTTCTGAATGTTTTTGGTTTTCTTTTTCGTGTTTGAAGTGACACCAACAACTTCCTTTACCTGCACAGGCGTAAATTTTACCTTTCCATAAGTGAACTCTCTGACTTTTGAATTACCGCCATCTGCGCCAACAAAAATATCGCCGTATTCGACATCGCCGTTTGTAAATACGGCAGCTTTGGCAACGCCATTTTCTGTAATAAAATGGGAGAATGTTCGTCCTTCTTTAATCACTTCCGGAGGGAGCGATGCGTACAAATATTTAAGTAAATCTACCCTTTTGATACATTGCCATGAGTTGAGCAACAAATGTTTAATTTCCTGTCCGTCGGGCCGTCTTAAACTGAATGCAGTGATATTCTGACCGGGGAGTTGAATCTTCGGGTCATGATTGTGTTCGTTCAAAATAGACAGACCATCTTTATGCATTAAGAATGCATGACCTCTGGCGGGTATGCCTACAGAACGTTCATTAACAACAACGTCTATATTTTTTCTGCGCAGCAAAATTCCCAACGTTAATCCTGCAATACCGCCACCAATAATTACAACCTTCATAATTTAGTTAATTACACTTTTTATTCTCGAAAGGGCTTCTTGCAAAATTTCTTTGGAAGTTGCAAAACTTAGTCTGATATAACCTTCGGCACCCTCACCGAACCATTGTTTCAAACCAGGTACGACTGCCACTTTTGCCTGATTCATTATTAACTCGTGAATTTCACTGCTGGTTTTTCCTGTTCCTTTAATATCGGCAAAGGCTACATAGCAGCCCTGGGGGGAAATGCAATTAAATCCATTTACTTCATTAAGACCATCTACGCAAATATCCCTCATTGACTGCAGGTGTTTCAGAAAGTCTGCCAGCCAATATTCGCATTTAGTTAATGCAGTTGTAGCTGCAATTTGCGAGATCACATTGGCGCCATGCACTGTTGAACCATGCAATGAAGCTGCTATCAATTTGCTGAAGAGTTCTTTATTATTTGCCATTACCGCGCCAATTCTAAGGCCTGCCAATCCGTAGGCTTTACTGAATCCGGTAATTGTAACTGTTCTGCTATTTACTTCTTCACTTAATGAGGCAACGCTTGTGTACTTGTATGGGGTAAACGTTGTGTCGCTCCAAATCTCATCAGATAAAATTACTAAATTATTCTTTATTGCGATGTCACTTAGGAGTGTCAATTCTTCTTTGGTAAAGACTTTACCTGTAGGGTTTAGTGGGTTACAAAGGCAGATCAGTTTTGTATTTTTATTTATCAATGTCGTTAGTCTTTCGAAATCAATGGCTGCCGGACCAGGAGGTATTTGGAAAGGCACTGCAACTGCACCGACTGTCTCGATTGAATAACGGAATAAAAAATCTACCGGATCGAAAATAATAGCTTCGTCGCCGGGAGACAAAAATGCCTTACAAGTGATGTAAATGCCAAATGCGGCACTGTCGACCGGAAATACCTGAGCAGGTGAAGTAACGATGTTTCGTTTGGTGGAAAAATAATCCGCAATACTGTTTTTGAATTCGGGTAGTCCCTCTGGCGGACCATAGCAAAAGTATCTTTCGCGGCTAAATCGGCAAATCTCCTCAGCAATTTCAGGCGCACAGGGAAAATCGGGATCGGCAGCAGTTAATGGTATTACTCCGTCTGGAACTGCAGCCCACCGCAGGTTGAAAGCGCGTTTTTTAAGTATTTCTAAGTTAACTGTATTGTTATCAAACATTTTATGCTGCAAGTGTGTGTATAATGGTAGACCTGATTTTAAAGAAAGTTCATGAGCCGATCAGGGCGGCAAATTTTTCTCCTGACAATGGTTTAACAATAAAGTCGGTTACTGAATTAATGTTCTTAGCCCGTTCCACATCATGAGGAGAAATGGATGACGAGAGAATGTATAGTTTTATTTTTTTGTTGATTTTTGGTTCGAGCAAAGTATAATCATTGAGGAAATCCCAACCATCCATTACCGGCATACTGAGGTCAAGCAGAATTATATCAGGTAACAGTTCGGAATCGCTTTGAATGTTTGCCAGATAATCCAGAGCCAGTTGCCCATCTCCGAAATCTTTAACTGACGTGGGTATTTTAGTGCTTTCGATGCATTTCTTTGTAAGAAAAACAAAGAGGCGGTCGTCGTCAATAATGTGAATGATAGTTGCTCTCTTCATGTTTATTGGTGTTTAAATTCTATAAAAAAAACAGAGCCTTCATCGGGAGTGCTTTCCACCCAAATACGTCCGTCCATAGCCTCGACCTGAGTCTTTGTCATAAACAGCCCGAAACCTTTGGCATCCGGATGTCTATGAAAAACTTTGCCGATCTTAAAGACGTTGTCTTTGTGTTTTAAAAGATTAATTCCCAAACCGTTGTCTTTTACTGTTAAGAGTATGTTCCCATCAGATATTGTTGTTTTCAGTTGGATCTCGGGTGAGCGTTTTGGTGATTTATATTTTAGTGCATTACTAACCAGATTATGAAAAATGCTGTATAGATATTTTGAAGGGAAGTGTACTGTAGGTGCGTCATCGAAGTTGTAGTCGATACGGGCACCTGAGCTTTTAATTTCCATTTTGAGACCAACCAGTGTTCTCTGCAGGCAATTCTTTAACTTAATCCTTTCTGACGTAATTTCCAGGTTCTGCCTGATCTGTATTGACTCCACCAATTCATTAAATGTGGTGTGCAAATTTGTAATTACAGGTCTCAGGTTGGCTATCATTAAATTCTGTTCTTCCGGATTGTTTGTTTCCTCCAGAAAATTCACAATCATCGACATGTTAACCAACGGAGCACGTAAATTATGAGAGACAATATTACAGAAATCGATGAGCTGGGTATTTTGCACCGATAGTTGCTTAAACAAAGCGTTTTGTGTATCCTCCATTACTTTTCTGTCTGTAATGTCAATACCAAAACCTATTACCATAATCAGCTCATTATTTTCATTGAGAACAGGGAAGAGCCTGCGCAAACTGGTAATCGGAGAGCCATTGGGGTCAAGAGTTGTATCCTCCCATCTCATTTCTTTTCCCGATCTTTTTACTTCAAGAAACTGCTCTCTTCTTTTCTGTGCTGTTTCCGGACTCCGCTGCCTGAAAGCGGCATATTCGAAGTCGTCTTTGCCGATGATAAATTTTCTCAGCGTTTCATCTTTTATGGCTACAGGATTCACAAAGAGATAATGATGCTCTGGATCAAATACTACAATATCTGTGGGTAATGCATTCAATATCTTCTCGTAAAATTCTTTTTGTTTATCCAACTTATCAACGGCATGCAAACGATCGGTGATGTCGTTTGCAAAATTGATAAATAGTCTCTCACCTTTGATCAGTACAGGTGAAATACCTAAAGCAATTTCGAATCTTGAGTAATCTTTTTTGATGGCAGTGACCTCAATAGTTTTATTACTAAAAGCATTGGGATCATTGAACTCTACGTTCTTCATTCTATCGAGAAACTCCAGATAGTCGGACTCAGGAATGATTGTTTTGTAAAGGTCTTTACCAATGACTTCGTAAGGCTCAAAGCCAAACATTTTTTTGGCCATTGGGTTCCACTGGGTAATAATGCCATCGCCGCCGGTTACAATAACCGCATCAATGGAGTTGTTGAAGATCGAGTTCATCAAATCTTCGTTCTGCCTGGCAATTTCTTTTGTTTTTTTTAACTGAAGAATCTGTAAACGCAACTCCAGTAGGTTAACAACCTGTCTGGATAGTTTTTTTAATCCTGAAATCTGCTTCTCAGTCAGGTGCCTGGGTTTATTGTCCATAACACACAAATACCCAAGTAAAAAGCCTTCGTCATTTACAAGTGCAATTCCGGCAAAAAATCGAATTTTTGTGGGTCCGGAGACGAATATGTTATCGGCGTACTTTGCATCTTTCTGGCAGTCATCAATAACGTAGACTTCATTTTTATGGATATTGCCGCAGCATAGGGCATCTTTCTTTACAGATTCTGAAATGTTAATACTATACCGTGCTTTAAACCAATACCGGTTGTTATCTTCAAATGCAATTGTAGCAATTGGGGTGTCGCAGATATGTGCGGCTAGTTCTGCAATATCATCAAAATCTTCCTCAGGTGGCGTATCAAGGATATGCAGTTGATAAAGTGCAGCGATACGATCATTTTCGTTGTCGTTAAAAACACTGCCTTTCATTTTGAGAATAGATTTAGATTCCACTAAATTAAGCACGTTCCGGATTTTAATAACATAGGGGAATATATTATTTTAATCATGAAACGTAACAAGCAAAGTCAATACATTTTTTACAATTGTTAAGAATATGCAACTAGAGCAAATAAATTAATAAAAAGATAATAAAAAAGCGATGCACCGTTTAATACGGTGCATCGCTTTTGTGAAAAAAATATTATGTTTTTAGATGTCTATCTTGGCGTATTTAGCGTGGTTTTCAATAAACTCTCTGCGAGGTGGTACTTCATCGCCCATCAGCATTGAGAATATTTCGTTGGCGTAAGTATCACTTTCAATAGTCACACTCTTAAGCGTTCTAGTTTCCGGATTCATGGTAGTATCCCACAATTGCTCAGCGTTCATCTCTCCAAGACCTTTATAACGCTGAATTCCTACGGATTCTTCTTTTCCGTTAGCCAGTTTCAAAACGGCCGCTTTGCGGTCAGTTTCGGTCCAGGCATACATTTGTTCTTTGCCTTTCTTTACAAGATACAATGGCGGCTGAGCAAGGTATACATAACCCTGAAGCACCAGTTCTTTCATATACCTGTAAAAGAAAGTAAGTATGAGTGTAGCAATGTGTGAACCATCAACGTCAGCATCGGTCATGATGATGATCTTATGATAACGGAGTTTGGTCAGGTTTAGCGCCTTAGGGTCTTCGGGAGTGCCTACCGAAACACCCAAAGCGGTGAACATATTCTTGATTTCCTCGTTTTCGTATATCTTGTATTCCTGTGCTTTTTCTACGTTTAGAATTTTTCCTCTTAGTGGTAATATAGCCTGATAACTACGGTCCCGGCCTTGTTTTGCCGTACCGCCTGCCGAATCACCTTCGACAAGGTATAACTCACATTTTTCAGGATCACGTTCAGAGCAGTCAGCCAGTTTGCCTGGCATACCCCCTCCTGTAAGTACACTTTTCCTTTGCACCATTTCGCGAGCCTTGCGAGCTGCTGCGCGAGCCTGTGCAGCGATGATCACTTTATCAATGATCATCTTAGCGTCTTTAGGATGCTCCTCCAGAAATGCTTCGAGTACCCTGCTCACGCAAACATCAACCACACCCATAACATCGTTGTTGCCGAGTTTGGTTTTGGTTTGTCCTTCAAATTGCGGCTCGGGTACTTTTACCGAGATGATTGCACTAAGCCCTTCGCGGAAATCGTCGCCGGTGATCTCAACTTTTGCCTTTTCAAATAATTTGTTCTTATCGCCGTAGGATTTAAAAACCCTGGTAATAGCACGCCTGAAGCCGGCAACATGGGTGCCGCCCTCGATAGTGTTGATATTATTTACGTAAGAAAAAATGTGCTCGTTGTAAGAGGTGTTGTAAGAGAGCGCAACGTCTACAGCAACGTTTGACTCTTTATCGTGTGCTTCTACAAAAATAGGCGTAGATAGCAACGGGTCTCTTTTGGCATTGCGATCGAGCATCTGAACAAACTCCACGATGCCGCCTTCGCTATAAAAAGTTTCTGTTGGTAACTGGCCGTCCTCAGTCATTTCACGGCTATCGATCATTATGATTCGAATGCCCTTGTTGAGGTAACTAAGCTCACGCAAGCGACCCGCCAGAATTTCCCGGTTGTAAATAGTGTCTTTAAAAATTGTCCCATCAGGATGGAAGTGAACCAGCGTACCTGTATGGTTTGATTCAACTCCTGTTTCCCTCACAGGGTACATTGGAACGCCTTTTTCGTATTCCTGCTCGAAAGTTTTACCCTCGCGCGCTACTGTTACATGCAGATGCTTACTCAGTGCATTAACACAACTTACACCCACACCGTGCAACCCTCCTGAAACCTTATAGCTATCCTTATCGAACTTGCCACCGGCGTGTAATACAGTCATTACAACTTCGAGCGCAGAGCGACCTTCTTTGGCGTTGATGCCAGTAGGGATACCCCTACCGTCATCCTGAACACTGATGGAATTATCGGCGTGAATGGTAACGGTTATATTTTTACAATACCCTGCCAAAGCCTCGTCAATAGAGTTGTCTACGACTTCGTACACCAGATGATGCAATCCTTTTATGCCAATATCACCGATATACATTGCAGGGCGTTTCCGCACTGCTTCAAGACCTTCTAATACTTGTATACTATCCGCACCATAATCGGCGGGTACTGCTAAAACTTCGTTTTCAGTATTCATATTATTCAAAAACCGTGCAATTTGTTTTACTTAGAGGAATTGCTAAAAACGCCACTTTCGGATATATGGCTGAATCTATCTTCAAATAGATTTTTTTAACCTTACAAAGATAGCCAAAAAATGCCTGTGAAACAACAAAATAAATGCAATAAAAGCGGATACAGTAACTCAATTTATCTATGAAATTGGACACATTATAATGTCAAATAGACCTATATGATCGTTTTTTAAAGAACAAACAACGTTGCTAACCACAGTTATATAAACAATAACGGTAAAATAATTACTTTGCAATGCCTATCCGACGATTTTTTTCGCATTAGTGTTTAATTTTACTGCTCACATGATGTACAGGTTATCAGTTTTTTTGGTTTTGGTATTTTTACTGGTTTGCTCAGATGCCAGCGCACAGGTCGAGAACCGACCAGACAGTACAGTAAAAGACTACACTTCTTACGATACAACGCTACCTGCGAATACTTTTGTAGATACTGTACACCACATCGTTCAGGATACAACGCATCATGAACTCAATGATGAGCTAAAGAAAGCAAGGGAGAAAGCTGAAGTGCAGAAAAGGTGGATCAAAAAACAGATCGAAGTCTTGTCATCTCACTATATGCATGGCAGAGGTTATGTATTAGGAGGAAGAGACTCAGCTGCCAGATACATAGTGCGACAATTCAGGCAATACAAACTCAAACCGGTGAAACCAGATGGGCCGTGGGCGCAAGCGTTTGCTTTTCCTGTAAATACATTCCCCGGTAAGATGTTTATCAGTGTAAATGGTGACTCACTAGCTGCTGGTGTAGATTTTCTGATCGATCCGGCCAGCCCGTCTTATTCCGGCGAGAATTTGCAGGTTAAAGTAGTTGACCTGAATTATGTAAAGGACTCAATGGTATGGAAACAACAAATGCTCACCTTTACCGAAGGGCAGGTATACCTTTTTGAACATTTGGATTCTTTTTGCAAACAGGTGCTACAAATACGCAAAAGCCAGTTTGCAGCAACATTACCAAAAGGCTGTTTTATAATACCAGAAGATGGCAAGCTGACATGGTCTGTGAGCCGTGAAACCATTGCTGCTACTGTGTTTTACATGGACCGGGAAATAATGCCCAGGAAGATCAGGAAAATGACTGTTATGGCAGATGCCGTATTTCAGCCACGTGTAAGAAGTGAAAATATTGTTGCAACCGTGCCAGGTGAGGTAGCTGACTCATATATTGTTTTCTCTGCTCACTACGATCACCTTGGAATGATGGGCGATACCACTTATTTCCCGGGGGCCAGTGATAATGCCAGTGGTGTGGCAGTTTTGATATATCTGGCGGCATATTTTGCCAAACATCCTCAACACTATAGTATGCTTTTCATTGCATTTGCGGGCGAAGAAGCCTCATTGATGGGGTCGGAATTCTTTGTGGCACATCCGATGGTGCCGTTGAAAAAGATAAAATTTCTGAATAACATAGATATAATGGGAGATGCAACAAATGGAGTAACCGTTGTAAATGCTACCGTATATCCGCAGCAATTTGACTTGCTGCAGCAATTGAACAACAGGGACAAATACCTTCCGGAAATAAAAAGCAGGGGTGCTGCTGCGAATAGTGATCATTATTATTTTTCGCAGGCCGGGGTTCCATCTTTCTTTTATTATTCAAATGGTGGACCGGGTTATTACCACGATGTTCTGGACAGGTCGAGAGAGTTATCTTTAAACCATGTGGATGACTTTGCGAAAATGATGATTGAATTTGTAAAGCTGATAAAGTAACATTGAGATTCGATTTTCTCCGGTAGGCATATTTAAGGGTGTTTTTTCCTGTTTTTAAGGCTTTGGGCGCTAACATAACCATTGAATATTGATTTCTATTTACTATTTTTGACCAGATAATGATTAAAATTGCCTGTATGAAAAGATCGTTTTTGCTTTTACTTGCTGTTGTGACGGGAGCGTTCCTGGTGACTTACACATCGTGCAAGAAGGAAATTCACCCTACTAATCCCACATCTGAAAATTACAGGCTACTTGCTTACACGACTGTCATTACTACTAACATGGTAGCTCCTGCCGTTCCGGTACAGTTGGTTACAGAGAATTATAGATTTGAATATGATGGTAATAAAAGGGTTTCAAGGATATACTTTACCTCCAATGATTCGAACAAAGTAAAAGCAGGAAGGGCTTTGACGAGAATGGATTTTTCATATGTTGCTGATTCGATCTTTAAAAAAACTACCGACCTGAGTACCAATCAGGTAATGGAAAAAGACACTTTTATTCTGAATATTTACGGACAAATAAAGGATGCTTATTTCCCCAATGAAGTACACAATTTTACTTATTTCGGTGCTCTGCTGGGCTCTGAAATTGTAACCTATCGCGACACGAATACTACACTCACAGGAAGGCTTACATATACTTCGGACGCTGCCGACCTGCATTACCGGTTTTTCGACGGAAACATTGCCGTTAAATTTCCGGATAGTGCTGTAGTACCATATATTGCGCCGCCACCATACAAATACCGCGACACTGGTGTTATCCTGCCTATCACTGTTACTTATGGCGTAACAACACCGGGGTTGGTGCCAACCAGTACCACAAAAGTTGTAAACGGATACAATGACCAGATAGGTGGATTCTTTGAAGATAAGATAACAGTAAATGCAGTAGATTTTGACGGAAATATTTTCCGTACCGGATATTGGCCAGCCGGATATTCTGCAAAGCAGTTCTATGATTTTTACGATTATTTAGCCGACAGACCTTGCGATTATTTGCAATTAGGTTCGTTTACTACATATGGTGTGAATATTTATCAGAACAAGCATATGATTGCATCTATCACTTCGTCGTACAATAAGACCAACATCTCTTACACAATAGATGCCGACAGCAAAGTGACAAATGAAACGGTTATTGTTAAAGACAGCACTTTAAAAAACACTGTGACCCAAAACATTAAGTTTCAGTACGAATATCATTGATAAAAATTCAATTCAAGGAATGAAGAGCCGCTGAAAGCGGCTCTTTTTTTTATTGGAATTATTAGATTGCTACATGGATTCTCTTTCTGATTATCAATATTCCCAATCATGATATTTAAATGATGATTTTTATGCAGAACTCTAATTATCGTATTTTTGCATAAATATGGAAACCATAGTTAATAAAGTTGCCGAAAGCGGAATTGTGACGCTTGATCTGGCTCCTTTCATCCCGGTGGATTCAATTGCTACTTTTGATCTGAAGCCGTTCCTGTTTCGTGAAATGATTCTAAAAGAAAAAGATTACAGGGCAGCATTACCTGAATTTGACTGGCAGCAGTTTTTGGGTAAACATGTAGCTATATGCTGTACAGCTGATGCTATAGTGCCGGTTTGGGCGTATATGCTGGCGGTGTCTTATTTGCAAAATACTGCAGCGTCGGTTTATTTCGGCACGCCTGCTGAGTTGCAGAAATTGATAATAGAAAAACAGATCGCAGCCATAGATACGACCGAATATGCTGATAAGAGAGTGGTACTGAAAGGATGTGGCGACACAGAAATACCAGAGGCAGCTTATGTAGCCGCATCTCAACACCTGTTGCCGGTGGTAAAATCGCTGATGTACGGAGAGCCTTGCTCTACCGTGCCGATATACAAAAGGAAATAACTGCAACACAAACAAATGTTATAGTAATATTATTACCCTGCAATTTTTCCAGATACGGCTTTTGAATATTCGCTAAATTTTAGTAATATTACAAACCTTTTGGACAAAAAGTCCGTCTATTATAGGAAGTAAGTTGAATTTTATGAGCAGATATTTTATAAGGGTGCTGATAATAACGCTGTTGTTGTTGTCGCATAAATCGTTTTCGCAGGTTACTGTTTACAGCAGTGATACTTTAAGCTGCACGGTATTGTGCACAACTTTGAATGCAGTTGTAGTAGGTGATACACCAATAGATGCCGGTGTAACATCTGACGATATTTATTCCGGACTGCACTCAATTGGGTTTCCTTTTAATTTTTACGGTGTCAATTATACACAGGTTGTGCTTGGTGCTAACGGCACGCTTGACTTTAACGTTGGTGATGCCGGAGCTGGTGATCCGTGGCCTATTACAGCACCATTGCTGGGCAACCCCAGTAAATTGAACAATATCTGCGGCCCATGGTGCGACATTGATATCTTTTTTACCGGCATCCCAGTTGGCTCAGAGAAATATTCAACAGATGGTGCTGCTCCATTCAGAAAATTTGTGGTGTCTTGGTGTGGATGCAGCATGTTTTCATGTGGTACGCAAATTACTACTACGCAAATTATTCTGTATGAAACAACCAATATAATTGAGGTACACATAGCTCAAAAGCCAGTATGCTCTACCTGGAACGGAGGTTATGCGATAGTAGGCGTACAGAATGCCGCCGGAACAGATGCAGTAACTGCACCGGGAAGAGATTTTCCGTCGGTATGGACTATACCACCTACGGAGGCATGGCGTTTTACGCCGATCCCAATAGTTGGAGGAGGGGTTACTTATACGGTTGCGTCGATTCCGTATGCGCCCATTCCATATCAGTCATCTGCTGTTTACTGGTATAATGCGTCTACAGGAGCTTACCTCGGAACAGGAACTTCTATTGTTGTGTGCCCAACTACAAGAACCACCTACAAAGCCGGGGCTCTTGGTTGTGCAGATACTTCATTTGGATATTATACTGTAAACCCAACTGGTTCAATTGTGATCACCACTTCATCCACTAACCCTACGATATGTGGCGCATGTGATGGCACAATTACTATCAATGGCCTAACACCGGGGCGCATAGATACTATCAATTACGATTATGGCGGTATTCCACAACCTCAGCTGATAAGAACTGTTTCGGGTGGTGGCACTATTACAATTACCGGACTTTGCGCAGGATCTTATACCAACATTACAGCCAGGCAGGGCGGGTGCCTCTCGCTGCCGCATGCTGTAACATTGACGGATCCACCAATTTCGATTGCAAGTGTTACGACAGCTAACCCAACAAAGTGTGGGTTATGCGACGGAATTCTTGTTATCCATGGTTTGTATCCCAGCCATGCATTTACTATAAATTATTATTACAATGGTACACCGCAGCCTCCGATATCTACATCTACATCACCTTCAGGTACTATTACGTTAACCGGTTTGTGTGCAGGCATCTACGACAATATTGTGGCGTCTTACGGGTCGTGCATTACACCACCTGTAGGGCCGTACACATTGTTAGATCCGCCGATTTCAATCAGTAGTGTTACACCTACCAATCCTACTGCCTGTGGCGTATGCGACGGAATCCTGGTGCTACACGGGTTGTACAGCAGTCATGCATTTACCATAAATTACAATTTTAATGGAGTGGCACAGGCACCTGTATCAACCATAAGTAGTGGTACAGGCACAGTAACACTCACCGGTCTTTGCGAAGGCGTGTATGATAACATTGTTGCCTCTTTTGGAAGCTGCGTTACTCCGCCAGTTGGGCCATATACGCTAATAGCACCTGCTCCGCCAACGTTTTTTATTACTTCATTTACCAATCCCACCCAATGTGGATATTGCGATGGCTCCATTATTATTCATGGCGTTCCACCAGGTTCCATAGATTCAATTTTCTACACTCGTAATGGTGTAGTGCAACCTCCGATGATATTGGTAGGTTATCCAGATAGTACATTGCATATGGACGGCTTGTGTAGCGGAAACTATACTTCATTCACAAATAAAATAGGACCCTGTCTTTCTCCAGTTGTGGGAGGTGCAGTTCTGGTAGATCCTCCGCTAACAGCGGGTTTCAGCGATGCGGTGCATTATGGTTGCAAAGGAGATACTGTATTTTATTTCAACTCATCAATGTCAACTGGTCCGTTGTATTACGTATGGCATTTCGGTGATGGTTATACAGATACTGCAACTAATCCAAGTCATATTTTTGCTCAGGGGGTCTACACGGTTACGCTGATTGCAACCAACCTTTATTGTCTGGATAGCTTTAAACTGAAAGACTCACTATTACACCCTTTGAGTGCTCAGTTTACAGATACACCTTCGATCGTTTGTCAGAATGATCCGGTTAGTTTTTCAAATTACTCTTTTGGTACCGGTACTTCATATGCATGGTCATTTGGGAACGGAGCCACATCTAATTTGCTGAACCCTACTTACACATACAATAATTCAGGTGTGTACAAGGTTCAGTTAATTGCAACAGATTTTGTACCGTGCTACGATACGGCAACAGCATTAGTGCAAGTAGACTCTCTAAGTCCGGTAAGTATACAGGTTTCTGACAGTGTATTATGCCGTAGTACGTCGGTAACATTTAAAGGCGTTTACACAGGCATCGGGAATACCGGTGTATCGTGGTTCTTTGGAGATGGTGATAGCATAGTCAATATCAATCCAGTAATTCATTCCTACGATGCTGCAGGTCAATTCACAGTTTCAGTAATTGCTCACTATAGAGTTTGCAAAGACGTTGGAACTTCCAGAGTGATCAATTTATTCGCTTCACCTAATGTTTATCTGGGGGGAGATACATCAATTTGCCCTGGCAGCACTGCATTGAAAATTGGTGACAATATCAATGCAGGAAACAGTGCTGCAAGATGGAAATGGACCACGGGGCAAACCACACCTTTTATTTCCGTTGTAGCTCCAGGTCGTTACGGACTTAAAGTTATTGTTGATGGATGTGAATCGTCGGACTCCATATGGGTTATCAATGATTGCTATATGAACATACCTAATGTATTTACACCCAATGGAGACGGATCGAATGATTATTTCTTTCCGCGGCAGTACCTGACAAAGGGCCTAACCAGCTTTAAAATGGAGATTTATAATCGTTGGGGTCAGTTGGTTTTTGAAACAACCACGCTTAATGGAGCAGGTTGGGACGGTAAGTTTAACGATAAAGACCAGCCAGTAGGAGTATATGTATATAAGATGGATGCTACTTTTAAGGATGGGCAGAAAGAAACCCATCAGGGGAACGTGACATTGCTAAGATAAATATATATATTGATGCCAACCTTATCTACTATAAAGCTGTCTATTAATATCTAAGGTAATGTTAAAGGCTTATATGGGCATTATTTATAACCAGTAATTAATAAAAGAAATTATTTTTATTTGTACCTAAGGAAAAATTAGTATTTTACAGAAAATCGAGTAAATTTATAACCCGATTTATTTAAATATTGAGTCAAAATTTTTAGATTTCGCTATTACATTAACAATACGATTATGAAAAAGCAATACCTCTTTTTAGTTTTTATTACGCTGATACTTTGCAGCCGTGTATCCTATGCGCAATTAGTTGGCGCAAATTGTTATCTTCAAGGGCACTGGTTGGAAATCGGTATCGTTGGTAATGGCGCTCTGGGTGCTCCGGCACCACCAGTTGGTTATCATCCGCACAACGGTGGTCCCGGAGTTACACCTGGTGCCCCATTAGCTGAAGTTTATGACTACGGACATGATGGCTGGACTGTTGGCTCACCGCCATTTATGGGAGATTACACTTACCCTGGAAGTCCTTTTGAGGGGTGGGAGGTACAGGCGAATGGTTCTAGATGTCAGGCTTACCAAGGTACAGGATCTGGTTTTTCTTATTCGGGACCAGGGACAATGACCGGAGGCACCATGAGTTCATACTCAAACGTAGGTGGTGTTATCAAAGGATTCCAGACAGGAACATATAATCCGGGTGGTGCAAGTCTTTTAATCAAACAAGAATCACGCGTTGATACGAATGCCAATGCTGTAGTTTTTACAACTAAGTTCTATAATACCGGTGCCGGCATTATTAATAACGTTTACTACTGGAGATCATGTGATCCTGATAATGATCAAACATGGCCTGGTGGCGGGTTCCCTACTAACAATGTGATCAATTATCAGAATGACATTGCTCACAGGGTGCAGGTTACAGCAACTGGCAGTAGCTCAACTCTTCCTCCAATGTCGTTATGTACTAAAGATTGCCGTGCAGTAGCTTGTATATATAACTCATGGGGTCTGTCGGTTGGCACTGATTTGGCTTTGGGTTGGGCAATGAACACAACTTTTGGTGGAACATCTTATTATAATGTTGGTGTAAACCATCCGGGTGATATTGGTATTGGTATCATTTTCAAAGTGGGTAACATTGCTGTTGGTGATAGCTCTGTAGTTTCATGCGCTTACGTATTTAATGGGTCTACGGGATTAGATAGCGTTGGTGCTTTCCCTGAGCCAGCACTTGCTATTGGCGGATCGATAGCAGTAGCTCCTGCTCCATATCCAAATGTGGTGATCGACACTTACAACGCATGTGCTCACCCTGGTTTAACAGCTGTACCGGTAGATGTACTTTATGGTGATGAAAAAGCGTGGACATGGAGTACATGGACATGGTCACCATCATTAGGTCTTGCTTCAACAACAGGCGTACATAATATTATTTACACAACAGTTTTGCCACCGTCAATTACCTATACAATTACAGGTGTTGATGCTGCAACTTGTCAGACAAGGACAATGTTACTTACTATTGTTAGCTGTAACAACGTGCGTGCAAACGAGCCATGTTATGGAGATACATTGTTCCTGAGGCGTGTTGGTGACTCAACTGGTTGTACTTATTTCTGGTACGGACCAGCAGGATACACCAGCACACAGCAAAATCCATTTATCTATCCTGCAACTTATGCGGATTCAACTAAGTTCTTTGTTGTCAGAACGCTTGCCGGTTTGCACGACACTGATAGTATAGCTGCTGTAGTGCATCATACGCCAGTTATTACAGTTTCAAATAACGGACCACTTTGCCAGGGAGGAACTGACACGATGAGACTAACTTGCGGACCCGGTATGCTGGGCATGACCTATGCGTGGAACGGGCCACCGGCATTTACATCATCGTTGCAAAACCCAACAATCTCTCCGTTTGTCGATGTCGATACGGGCAATTACAGAGTGATAGTTACAAGCCCTTATGGTTGTAAGGACACTGGAGTAACACGGGCCCGTGTCATTATCAGGCCTTCGCCACCAAATATCATTAATCGTGATTTCTACTGTCAGGGTGAAGTTTATGCACCGTACACCGTTACTGGAGTAAATCCGGGAGCTACAGTATTTTGGTGGTCGGTTGCTGTTGGTGGAACCAGCTCATTGGTGCCTCCGGTATTTACTACAGCAGTTCCTGGCACATATGTAATATGGGCAAGCCAGAAAGATGGTAACTGCGAAAGCTTGAGAGATATAGACACGGTGAGAGTAGTAACAACTCCGCTTGCACCTGTTGTTACCGGAGTACAGGATTATTGCCAGTACATCGGACCAATCGTTCCATTAACAGTAACACCTTCTGATTCGGCCAAATGGTATACTGCATCGATAGGCGGAGCGCCTGCGTATATTGCGCCAATACCAAACATAAATGTGCCCGGCACAACCAACTTCTGGGTCAGCCGTATCGATTCAGGTTGTGAAGGACCACGCACGCCAACATCATACACTATCCATGCTAAACCAGCACCGCCGGTAGTTACGCAAACACCATGGTGTCAGTATCGTACGCCAGGACCTATTCAGGTAGCTCCAAGTGGTGCAGGTGATGTGCTTACATACTATGGACCAGGTGTAACTGGTGGATATTCAACAGCTCCTACTCCAAGTTCTTCAGTAGCTCCTGATACAATCTTCTATTACATCACAGAGACTACGGTGCCATGGGGCTGTATCAGTGACAGCGCTATAGACAAGGTAGTGATCAAAGTTAAGCCGCAACCACCTGTAACACATGACATCAGGTATTGCCAGCACGACTTTGCGCGTCCGATGAATGAGCGTGTGGATAGTGAATTCCATTCACACTTAAACTGGTATTTCAATAGTATTCCATTGCCACCAACACCGAAACCATATACAGATACTGTTCCGGGCTTCACAACATATTGGGTAAGCCAAACTGTACCAAATGATGCTACCGGTTGTGAAAGTGATAGCGCTGCATTGAAAGTGGAAGTGGTTTATAAACCTGACTTCATTATTGAATCAGAGAAGCCATGGGTATGCCAGTTTGATTCTTTACACATGGCTTACAAAGGTCCGGCTCTGTTTGAGCCAGGATATAACTGGACATTACCTGTGGGAGCTTACTTCGCGAACAATTCAAATGCCGGAGATTCAATGATTACGGTTAGATTTGATTCTACTCATCAGAATAATTATATCACACTTCGTGCAAGCAATGACAGTGGTTTCTGCTACTCTGATGCTCAGATCCGCATAAAGGTTGTACCACAGCCTACAATGATAGCGTACACAAAACCTGATGTTTGTTTGGGTGATACTGTAGCATTATCATTGGCTACAAGGGCAGATGATGCTTATACTTATAAATGGTTTATTGACAACGTGATCATGGATGCATCAACAGCATTGAATGTTTTAACAAGCAATTCTAATACCGGTGGTCCATTCTCAATATCATGGGTAGACAGCGGTCGTCACGTGATCAAGATCACCAGCTCATCGGTAGAGGGTTGTAAGTCTATGCCAACTTACGATACGGTATTGGTTCACACCGGTCCGGATGCAACCTTCAAGATAACTTCACATCATGACCACGGAATATGCCTTGAGGACAGCGTTGAGTTTAGTGCTACTATCAACAACCTGAACTACTCTTACGTTTGGGGACCTGAGCACGACTTTAATAATCTGAACCAGAGCATTGCCTGGGGTAAAATGGAGGAAGTGAAGAATGTAATAACACTAAAAGTAACTGATCCTTATGGCTGCTATGCAACTGCGAAGTTGGATGTAGATGCCGGATCATGCTGCCTGATTGCATTCCCTAATGCATTTACTCCTAACGGTTCAGGACCTGAAGAGAATAATGTGTTCAAGCCATATGTTGCCGGTTACCACAGGTTCCATATGTTCCGCATCTTGAATCGTTGGGGTCAGACCATATTTGAATCTGCGAACAGCTCTGTAATGGGATGGGATGGTAAATTCAATGGTGTGCCACAGGAAATGGGTGTGTACTACTACATATTGAAGTATGACTGCGGTGGTAAATCACTTGAGCAGAAAGGTGATGTAACACTGATCAGATAAGTTTGAAGGGCAGAAAAGCCCGGTTGATAAAAGTAACAGAGGCTGTCTTAAAAAGGCAGCCTTTGTTGTTTTTCGAATGTTATGATTGTAGTGAGTAGAAATTGTGGTGAATGTTCCGACACCAGAAAGTGTCTATTTTATTTGTTTGGTTGTGAGTAGTGAGGCAGTTTGTGGAGGAGTAGGTAAAGCGGGGAAGGAATAAATTGGTATCTTTAGGATATAAGATGTGCTTATGAAAAGGTTTTGGTTCATAATGCTTTTGTCACCTGTTTTTTCTGAAGGGCAGATCATTACTACTGTTGCAGGAGGAGGTACTTCATTAGCCGACGGTATTGTAGCGACTTCTGCTAGCTTAAGCACTGTGGCGTTTGCTTCATTTGATGTTATGGGGAACTTTTATTTTGCTGAAGCCCTTGGAAATGAGCGAGTGCGAATGCTCGATAATTCCGGAATCATTCACAGAGTTGCAGGTAATGGGACTACAGGCTTTAGTGGAGACGGCGGACCAGCAACTAATGCGCAACTCCATCAATTAAATGCAACCATTGTTGACCCAGCTGGGAATATTTATATTTCTGATTACGGAAATTTCCGAGTCCGCAAGGTCGATGTTTCAACAAATATCATTCATACTATTGCAGGTACTGGCGCAAACGCTTCCTCAGGTGATGGAGGACCAGCTACCGCTGCTGAGATAGTTCCAGGCGGACTTGCCCTCGATATAACTGGTAACCTGTATGTTATTGATATAGGGAGTGCTACCATTCGTAAAATAAACACGGCAGGGATAATTACTCGTATAGCGGGAAACGGTACAGTTGGATATGCGGGTGATGGCGGTCCCGCGACTGCAGCATCGCTCCGACCTGACATTTCTTTTATGTTATTCCAAGACGGGGGACTTGTATTTCGGCTGTGTGAATAGAATTCGGAAGGTCAATTTAATTACTGGCATTATCACAACGTTTGCTGGAAATGGGGTCGGAGGTTATAATGGAGAGGGGGTATATGCAGATTCTGCAGGGTTTACTTGTCCGTTTGCAATATGTATTGACACAACGGGGCAATTATATATTGCAGATTATAGCAATCAACGAGTGCGTGTAATAAATACAGCACATCTCATATATACCGTTGCTGGTACTGGTACGGCGGGATTTAGCGGAGATGGTGGGCCAGCAACAACTGCCAAGATTTATTGGCCGGAAGGTTTAACGACAGATGCCTGTGGCAACTTATTTATTGCGGACATGGTTAATAAGCGCATTCGTAAAGTAGCGTTCAACCCTATGTGCAATCCTTCCCTTTTAGTCGAAGATGCTAACACTGGTCAAGACTTGCGGATATATCCTATTCCCGCAACCGCTGAACTAAACATCATGGCTCATTATACCATCAGCATTATAGCTATAACTGACCTCATCGGGCGAGCAATCTACACCCAAAAGTTTAACTCTAAACTGGTGCAAATAGATATTGCTGACCTGTCGACAGGTGTTTACTTTATTAGGATCAATGGTACTGAGGTGAGGAGGTTTGTGAAGGAGTAGACTATTTCAATTGGTGCACTGCAATTTCAAAGAGAAGAAACAGAGCGGGAGAGGTAAAATAAGAACGGAGAGAACATCGCTTAACGCTCTGCAACTCTCCGTTCTCATTCAGTGCGGGCGGAGGGACTCGAACCCCCAAGCCTCGCAGCACTAGATCCTAAGTCTAGCGTGTCTACCAATTTCACCACGCCCGCATTGTATTACTGCCTTTATGGTAAACTGTAAAGACAGGGGCGCAAAAGTAAGGTTTATTGTTGAAAAGTTGCAAATCTGATCAGTAAATTGTTGGGGTTTCTATAAGGGGGACAACAAATTGTTGAAATTCACGCTGTAGCATGTGAAATATAGATATTTTCGCATACCCAAAACCTAATTTATGCGGACTTTATTTCTGATGCTGATATTGGCCTGTACCCTGCAGGTTGTGTCATGCCAAAAGAAAAGCGATTCTAAGCCATCACCGGCAATTCTGGTTATCAGTGGTGACAGTCTGACAGCTACAGGGATGCTGGAGCAACAGGGATTCACAACCTATATGTACGGCACACATATCTTAAAGGCTGATGCCGGCAAATGGTTCGTACTGGAAAGTACTACTTTGAACCTGGACCCGTTTGTGGGTAACCGAGTGACAATCACCGCCATCAATACACACTATCACGCTGAGATTGGGCCGGAAATGTATAATGTTTCCGCGATTACTGCTATTCATTAAACCTACAGGGCTATGTTATAAATGCAACAACATAGCTGCCACAGTAAAGTATATGATGAGGCCTGTTACATCGACTAGTGTGGCTACAAAGGGCGCGGAAGAAGTGGCAGGATCCAGTTTCAGCCTTTTGAGTACCATAGGTATCATAGAACCGCTGAGGGTACCCCACATAACTACACCAATCAGTGAAAAAGATACAGTAAGACCGACCATCCACCAGGGGAACTGGCCATAGGTACCCCAACCTACTTCATGCCATAGCGCAATCCGCAAAAAGCCAACGGCACCGAGTATGATACCGAGCGTAAGTCCGGAAAGCACCTCTCTACGCATTACATACCACCAGTCGCGCGGCGATAATTCCTTTAGCGCCATAGCGCGGATGATGAGCGTTGCTGCCTGTGATCCGCTGTTGCCGCCGCTGGATATGATGAGCGGTAGAAATATCATCAGCGCCACTGCTTTTTCCAGTTCTACCTGGAAATGTGCCATAGCCGTAGCTGTGAGCATCTCACTAAGGAAGAGGATGATGAGCCAGCCGGCACGTTTCTGCACAAGTGTGAAGAAGGAAGTTTTTACGTAGGGCAGATCCAGTGATTCCAGACCACCGAATTGCTGCATTTCTTTGGTGTCTTTTTCTTCCGCCTCATCGATCACGTCATCTACTGTCACAACTCCCATTACCACGTTGTTGCTGTTGGTAACAGGGAGTGCCACACGGTCGTACTCCTTGAATTTCTGGATAGCATCTTCAATGCTGTCCTGAATCTCCAGCTTCACGTAGAAGCCGTCCATAATGTCTTCAATTTTTTTGCTGTGCTCGTTGAGTACCAGCCTCCTTATCGGAATATCGTCAATCAGTTTGCCGCCGCTGTCTACTACGAATATTACATTGGCCGCAGGTGTATCGGAATAAAAACGACGTAGATGCTCAATAGCCTGGCCAATAGTCCACTCTTTGCGCACGGTAGTAAACGTGGTATTGATGAGCCTGGCCACACTGTTCTCGGGATAGCCGAGCAGATCGTATGTAGCAAGGCGGTTCTTGTCGTTGAGGAGGTTGAGGTATTCAGTAACCTGTATGCCATCGAGGGTATCGAAAAAAGCAATACGGTCGTTAGATTCAAGGGTATTAAGGATATTGGAAATTTTGGGTCGGGGCAGTTCTTCAATGATGCCTATCTGCAGAACATGATCCAGGAAACCAAATATCTGTATCTGAACTTTTTCGGGTAATGAAAGGAAAGTATTGATTGCATGCTCAGTGGGAAGTGTACCCAATAGCTTGCCTACCTCAGCCGGATAGTCTTCATCCTTGCTGTGGTTCAGCAACTCGCTCAGGTCGCCTTCCAGAATTTTCTCCCTTAGATCCAGAACCGGCATTGTCTCCCATCAATTGTTTGTTTTGATTAAAAATACACCTTTAAATACGAGGTGCGTTAATATCTGCCGTTGCCCGTAAGCAGCAAGGTTGTGTATACGGGCGGGCAAAATTACCATTATTTCTACAAAGCGGTGCTAAAACACAAGGCTTTTTTGCGGAAGGGCAGTTAAATATTTATTACCGCAAGCAGAAAGACTGTAATACCCTGCCCAACCAGAGCCGCCGGATGCAATAAACACGGCGAACATATTGTCGAAAAACATACGGAACTATTATCGGTAATAAGAGTAATTCGTAGTTCGACTATATTTACCAAAAATTTGGTGCTTCGGGTACTTTTTATTTTGAATTAAGCTAGTTTAGATGCTTGTATCAGTCATTATCGTTAATTATAACACTTTTCAGATCACGTGTGACTGTATTGAGAGCGTGCTGCGACTGACGAAAAATGTGCCCTATGAGATCATACTGGTTGATAATGCATCTCCAAAAGATAATCCAGATGATTTTCTGTTGCGATTTCCACATATAACATTGATAAAAAGCAAAGAGAACGGAGGATTTGCTAAAGGGAACAATTTGGGTATTAAAGCGGCAAAAGGGGATATTATTTTGCTGCTGAACTCTGATACCATACTCACCGAAGACAGTATAAGTATCGCGGCAAAAAAGCTGCAGGAATTGCCCGGAGCAGGCGCACTGAGTGTGCGGTTGGTATATACCGACGGCAAGCTGCAGCATACAGGGAGGATGTTCAGAAGCATAAGGAATGAGGTGCTGGATCTGTTGCGGCCGCTGCTGATGCTATTGTCTTACAAGAAGAGGTCGGGGTTGATGATGAACCAGTATTTTCATGGAGATTACAGCACGTTTACCGACTGGGTGAGTGGTGCATTCATGATGTTTAGAAAAGAGCTGCTGGAGAAAAGGCCGGGGCAGATACTGGATGAGCGGTTTTTTATGTATGGCGAAGACCAGCTATGGTGTTACCAGTTTCATGAGCTGGGTTTCAGAAGTTATTATCTGGCCGACACTACGGTGATACATATACACAATGCCAGCACAGAACCATCGAAGCAACTACAGTTATTGAAGAAATTTCTGGAGCTGGAATTGAAGATCATGGAGTACAGAAAAGGAAAGGGTCTGTATTACTATATATTCAGTCTGATACTGACCATTAAAGAGAATCTGAGGTACTATGTAAAGATACTGGTCTTAAAGTTGTTCAAATACCGGATCAGATAGCACCAGTTAGCCGGAAATTCATCATATTTGTAAGCGAAAACGATATCAGTTAAACACACACATTTATGCCAGCAGTATCAATTATAGTGCCCTGTTACAATCATGGGAAGTACATAATGGATACCGTGAACAGCGTGGAGCTGATAAAGGATAAGAGCCTGTATGAACTGATCATTATCAACGACGGGTCAACAGATGAGTTTACTAACCAACAGTGCCGGGAGCTGCAGGCGAAGGGTTATAACGTGATTTTCCAGCAAAATCAGGGACTGGCCAAAACCCGCAACAACGCCATTAAACTCTCTACCGGTAAGTATATACTACCGCTTGACTCTGATAACAAGATCAGACCGGAGTATGTGTATAAAGGAATAGAGATACTGGACAGGGAGAAGGACATTTCGATCGTGTATGGAAATGCCGCTTACTTTGGAGACCAGCAGGGCGAGATGAAGCAAGGACCCTACAACCTGCAGAAATTACTGCTGCACAATTATATTGACGCCTGTGCTATGTATAGGCGAGAAGTTTGGGAAGCTAATGGGGGATATGATAGCAACATGGCATATGCTGGTATTGAAGACTGGGATCTGTGGCTGGGGTCATCTTTCAAAGGGTATAAGTTTTGCTACGTTGATGAAATTTTGTTTGACTATAGGGTGCTGCATAACTCTATGATCAGGCAGCTGCACGCCAGCAAAATTAAGAGTGACGCCAACGTGGCGTACATGATTGCCAAACACAAAGAGTATTACGGACCTCAGTTTATTGATGAGGATATTATGGCGAAATTCAGCACCAGCCCAATGGGTTTTATAGGTAAGCTGATACTTAAAAAATATTTCCCCCAAAAGTTCGAAAAGATGGTAGCAGAGGGTAAACTTAGGAAGTACATCTAGTCTTTTACTTCCTGTTTTCCCCGGTAATCATTTTCTTCAGAGGTGCCAAATGGTACTTTAAGAATCCGATCATGCTGCGTGTCTGATAATACTTGTCCTTAAAATAAATAAGCAGGTCGGGATGTGCTCTGGTGAGGAATTCCGGATCGGTTTTATCCTTAAATGCGCCCAGCTTTTCTTTGTATTTCGTTTCATACACATCTGCCTTTATAAACAGCAGTATATTTTGCCTGTACCAAACATCTATTGAAGGGTTATTCCATATTTGTTTTCTGATACAGTCGATGCATACATAACCACGGTTAATGAATTTTTTAGCCCAGTACTCTGGCGGCTGCTCGTTGATATGAAAAGTGCCGGTTTGCCCTGGTAATGCCGCTGAAAACATCACTATATCTGAGGCATCAGTTAATGACCTGACCAAATTATCAGCACTGCTATCGGGGAGGTGTTCGCCCACCTCTACGCTCATAGCAAGATCATATTTTTTCGAAGCAATGTAGAACTGCTCTAAATTGTGAGGCGCAAATTCACTTCGTGCAATTTTGAGCATGTTGATATCTACGTAGTTGCCATCTACACCGAGGATATCAGTTACGCCAAATTTATTCTTGAACACACTGAGCCAGTTGCCAATTCCACAACCGAGGTCTATGACGCTTTTAGGATTGCAGATATCTATTACAATTGGTAACACATTCTCTGCTGAAATCTGCGATCCATTTGTGCGGGCTTTATAAAAATTCTGATCGTAATGAACCGGCATATCTATATCTGGTAATTTAGGCGGTTTTCAATGCCTAATTTTTTAAAAATTATGGAGCGATAAAATTACATTTTTTTTGCAACCACCACAAAATTTGTAGTAAAGAACTGATCATCTTTATCCAGTTTTTCGAGCATACTGTAAAATAGATTGATCAGCAGTTTCAGAAAGGCAAGATGCATTAACCTGAACAGTTTTCTGAATATTCCTTTTCTGCGTTGTGTACTGCTCAAAATAATATTCTGCGTCATTTGCCCCAGCATGGCCCACTTGCCACCGTTTGCTTTGATCTCAACAATTTCAAAACCGGCTTTTTCAAAAATATACTGCATACCATAGTGCGTGAACCTGAAAAAGTCATAAGGCATCTCGTGATGCTCCCATACCATTGGAGCAGATAAAATGATCATTCCACCTTTCTTCAGAATTCTACTTGCTTCGTTGAGCATTTTCTGATGGTCGGCGACATGTTCCAGTACCTGACTGGAAAAAACTGTTTGGAAAGTTCCATCCTCTAACGGGATTTCGGTTGCCGGACAGATAACATCGACCTTCTTGTCTGATGACTGGACGATATCGCAGCCAACGTACTTCGTAATATTTTTGAAAAGGCTCTCGTATGGTTTATTACCGCAGCCAATATCCAGCACATTACCTGCTGCGAATCGGGAAATGGCATTTTCGAGATCGGCAAACAAGTTTTTGTAAATAAGGTAGTTTGGGTCATTGATACCCGCCTTAAAAAACTTAAGCCGCTGAATATTTTCTTCCCGAGTTTCTGCCATTTGGTTGCTAAATTAAGAAAAACAGGCTCCCACAGCAATTTTCGGTAAAATTCAGTGTTTTTGGAAAGTATAACGCCTGAATGTACATTTGTTCATACTGCGCACTAATATCCGATGTGCCAATATCAGCGTAACATGCAACCTGGATCAATATCGTACAAGATAAATAATACTTTCACCAAGCTGGTGCAGTTGAAGTATTATCTCATATTCCGGAAGTTTAAGGAATTTACTATGATACCAGGTGTAACATACATTGAGAATCTGAAGCTTGCAGAGCATTTTGGAGATATAGATGGCTGCGTGGTAGAATGCGGTACCTGGAGGGGTGGTATGATAGGCGGAGTAGCGCAATTACTGGGTAACAGAGAATATCACCTGTTTGATAGTTTTGAAGGGCTACCTGAGGCGAAGGAGGTAGATGGAGCTGCGGCAATAGCCTGGCAGAACGATAAGAACTCACCTGGCTACTTTGATAACTGCAGTGCAGAAATGGGCTTTGCCGAAAAAGCAATGAAACTCTCAGGTGCGCAAAACTATTTTATCAAAAAAGGCTGGTTTTCTGAAACACTGCCTCATTTTGACAAAAGTAAAAAGATAGCTATACTGCGACTGGACGGCGATTGGTATGAGTCTACTATGGACTGCCTGACCAATCTTTACGACAATGTAGTGCCGGGTGGGGTGATCATTATGGACGACTACTACGCATGGGACGGATGCGCCCGGGCTGTACACGATTTTCTAAGCAGACGCAACCTACCCGACAGGATCATGCAGTGGAACAACAATATCTGCTACATATTGAAGAAGTAGGCAGCGGAAATTATAGGCACAATTGGGATGCATTTCAATAATATTTTGAAAAAGGGTTTTAACTTCAATTAACAGCAGTCTGAGCCTGCTACCAAAAATCGGCAGGAAAAAAAGCTATTTTTGTCCTCAATAGTTTTATTACAGAACTATTTTACTTATTAATGGGTATTGTTTTCCGGCAATCTGCGAAGAGTACAATTGTAGTAGCCATGGGTGCGCTGCTTGGAGCACTTATTATCTGGCTCTCTACGGCATACAATACAAAACAGCAACTTGGTTTTACACGTAACCTGGTTAACTATGCGCTTACTGTATCTCAGTTACTACTTTTGGGTCTGCACAGTACTCTGGTGGTGTTCATTCACAAGTATGCAGATAACGAACGTAAACGCAAATTGCTGATTTCGCTGGCGGTTTTTATACCGACGCTTGTCGCTGCAGTGTTCACCGTTGGATACGCATTTTGCAAGACCTGGATACTTAAACACTTCCAGCCCGCAGATATACCATTCATGGAACGGTATTTTATGTGGTTGCCGGTATTTACTTTGTTATTCGTGTATATGCTGGTTTTCGAGCAATACCTGGGCTCTCAAATGAAGGTTGCGGTTTCGGCATTTATGCGTGAAGTGGTACTGAGGGTAGCGAACATTATTTTGTTGCTGTTGTTTGGTTTTGGATATGTAGATTTTGATGTGCTGGTTGTTGGCACTGTGCTTATTTATATGTTACCGGTTACTTTATTCCTGATCTTATCATTCCGGATCAAAGAATTTGGTTTTTCATTTGATCTTAAGAGTTTTTCAAGGGAAGAATACAAAGAAATCGTACACTTCTCGTGGTACCATTTCTTATTGAGTATATCTTTTCTGATGATGAGCTACATGGATGCTTTGACCCTGCCGTTTTATGATCACAGCGGTTTCAGTTCGCTGGCGGTTTATGGTGTTGCCGTGTTCCTGATATCCTTCATGCAGCTGCCTTCCAAGGCATTGGTACCTGCTAGTTTTACGGTACTGGCCAAAGCCTTTAATGATAACGATATGGATAAGGCCAGGGATATTTTTGTGAGAGCCTCTATAAATATATTCATACCAAGTGTGGCAATGGCACTTATACTTATTTGTAATCTAGATAATGCTGTGGCAGTGATCAAGAATGGATATGGTGAGATCGTACCGATTTTTCTGATCCTGTTTATAGGACGCCTTTTTGATCTGGCCACGGGGATGAATGATCAGGTGCTATCGATTGCCAAGTACTATAAATTTAATTTTTATCTCTCGCTTATTTTGATTGTTTTCCTTTTCCTGATGATCCGTTTTCTGGTGCCGCAATATGGTATTTACGGTGCGGCCTGGAGTACCACTATCACTCTGGTTTTTTTCAATATTGCCAAGTTTCTGTTTGTGTGGAAAAAACTGGCGATGCAGCCTTTTTCTTCCAAAACTATTTTGGTTCTGATTGCCGCAATACCTGCATTGGCCGCAGGTTACTTTTTCCCTCATTTCTTCGATCAGGGGCATCATGTTTATATCCGCAGTTTCATGGATGCTGCGCTTCGCAGCCTAATAGTGGTTATAGTTTATGCCTTAATGTTACTCTGGCTCAAACCATCAAATGATCTGCAGGAATATATTGCCACAATTAGGAAAGATAAACGTCTGTTCTAACTTCCTGCTAAAACACATCAATTATCACTAAATTAAGTGTTTGTACATGCATTATTTTTATTTTGCGATGTTTCAATCCGGATTTTATTAACGATATTTGCAAACGATTTGTTATCAAATCGTTGGAGTATTTATTCGATTATTTGAAGTTTCTATTGTTGATAAGTTAACCAATTTTGAATGTCAAGGATATTATTTTTTATAGTATCAATATTCCCTTTTTATCTTGCTGCAAATGCTCAGTGCTTACCTAGAGAAGGTAGCACCCTCAATTATAGAATTATTGGATTTTCAATTCCAGAGCTAAAATCAGCTTCCTGTACCATAGAAATTGCAGAGGGTGAAATTTATGATATGGACTCGTTTAGGGTAAAGATCATAAAGCAAGACGTATTTAGTAACGGTAAGGCTGTCATTGAAGTTCCACGTTTTGGCGCAAAGTACACCTGGACGGTCACAAGTACAGGCAAATCCAGTGCGCAGGGTATGGTTCTCCACCATTTCAGTACGCTTTCTTTTCCGGATTCCAATACAAGACTGCTCATTCTGAAACCAACCGATAAATATTCTAACGGTTACGTTTTTGTTGATGGTAACTGTGCTTTGTACGATATGAATGGAAATGCAGTTTGGTTTCCGAATATGAAAATTGAAGGACTAAAGCCTGAATCGATTCGCAATCTCAGGAACACTCCAAAAAACACCATTACTTTTTTATCCGGCTCTGCAGCATTTGAGATTAACTATAACGGCGAAGTGATTTGGACACCACCTAATAACGGAAAGGTGAGCGGAGACGATATTGAGTACTACCATCATCAAATGACACGTTTCGAAAACGGACATTATATGATCCTGGGTAACGAACCGGCACTGTGCAAATTGCCATCAGTCAATGATACTAATCTGCATGTACTGAAATATGACCAGGCGACCTATGAAAAAGGAAGTGGTGCCTATAAGAAGATACATCTGGGTACGCTGATTGAATATGACGAACAAGGTAATGTTGTTTGGTCGTGGAAGTCATCGAATTATTTTATTGGTTCGGATATTGAGTATTACCGCAATACCGTAGCCAACGACAATAATAATATTGACGTACATGAAAATGCGTTTCATTTCGACGAGGATGAACACGTTATTTACGTAAGTTTTAAGAAGCTCAATAGGATACTGAAAATCAGCTATCCCGAAGGGAAAGTTATTGCAGTTTATGGCGATAAATATGACATGAACGGGCAGAAACTAAATAAGTACAGTTTGTTTTGTGCCCAACATTATTGTGTTCCATTACAGAAAGGGCATCTGTTGATATACAACAACAATTCCTGCCATACCGGTTCTGCTCCACAGATCATTGAGTTTAAAGAACATCAGGGTTTAGCTGACAACCTCGAAAAGGTATGGGAATATGACTGTGACCATAATGATGGAGTGACAGCTAACAATTTTGTTTTCTCCTGGGAATCAGGTGGCAACATTACCGCACTGCCGGACAATTCTATTTTTGCATGTCTTGGCGGTAACTACAGTAAACTGCTGATCATAGACAAGAACAAAGGGGTACAATGGAGTGCCCTGCCGGAAACATACAGCAAGAAAGAAAACAAATGGCTGCCCACTACGGGCTACAGGGCACATTTTTTAGGCAGCCGCAAAGAACTGGAAAATCTGATTTGGAATGCAGACAGTAAATAGCCGTACTGGTATAGTGTTACTAAAGTAACTATTCTTTTATGATCCTCCTGACTTCGGGATAGTTGCCGGATTCTGTTACCCAAACAAAATATACACCCGAGGGTAGTGAGGATAAATCAATCTGTACTTTGTTTGATTGGTAAACCTGCGATAAAACCTGCATGCCCATCATGTTTGTGATATGCACCTTTTCGATGGTTTTGCCTGATGTTACGTTGAGAATATCTTTGACAGGATTGGGGAAAGCAACTATCGCACTGGTTGGATTAACAATTGGTGTGCTCAACCGGCGGCAGTCGGTAATAGAAGCGATGATTGTAATTGTATCTGGCTTGCTGCTGCAGTCGGTTACTTTTATTTTAAAAGTATCATTGCCAACATACATAGGAAAGGGTGTGTAGATCAACCCCGAAGGGGTTACTGCTGTGCCGGTTGACGTAGCGGTGAAGGTGCCTGTAACAACACCATGCAAAGCTGGTTTTGCAACGCTCCACGTTTCAGTGAGGCCAGTATAATTGTTAACAGCAGGCAGTGCGGCATCAATTACATTATCGGAATCAGCACAAGCATTTAAACTGTAGACCGGGCCAAGGCTAAAATGAGGTGCAGTATTGGCAATCACTTTGCGAATGCGGTTATTGGCATTATCGCTGATAAATAAATTGAACATGCTATCTACAGCAATGCCGGCGGGACTGTTAATTTGTGCTGCTATTGCAGCGCATCCATCGCCACTGAAACCAGCGATGCCGATGCCCGCAACAGTACTAATAGTACCGGAAGTATTAACCTTTCTGATAGTTTTGTTGTTTACTTCTGAAATATACACATTGCCCAGCCTGTCGGTGATTACATAGCCCGGCAACGATAATGTGGCTGCGGTTGCCTGTCCGCCATCGCCGCTGTATGCTGCAGTGCCGGTTCCGGCAAATGTTGAGATAATACCGGAGGAATTGATCTTGCGGATACGGTGATTCTGCCTGTCGGCAACAAAAACATTGCCTGAGGCATCTGTGGCTATGCCCATTTCATTGCTGAATTCGGCAGCAGTTGCAGGTCCGCCGTCGCCGGCAAAACCGTTGATTCCATTCCCTGCTATAGTGGTAATGTATCCGGCGGAATTAATTTTGCGAATACGTCCTGCGCCGTTTCCGGTGAAGAAGATATTGCCGCCAGCATCGACAGCCATGCAATACATGTTGCTAATTTTGGCTAAAGTAGCCGGGCCGCCGTCACCACTGAAACCCACAACCCCAGTACCGGCTACTGTTGAGATCATACCAGAAGGGTCTATTTTCCGGATACGGTTATTTGATCCGTCTGCTACGTATATATTCCCCACGAGGTCTGTGGCAATACCGAATGGATAATTAAGCAATGCCGATGTGGCTGCTATACCATCGCCGTTATAACCGTTGGCTCCGGTGCCGGCTATTGTAGTGATCACACCAGAAGCGTCTATTTTCCTTACGACATGATTGCCATAATCTACAAAGTAAGTATTACCTGAGTGATCAACAGCTATACCATATGGATTGTGTATAGTAGCAACTGTTGCGGGGCCTGCATCACCTGTATATCCTGATACTCCTGTGCCGGCTATAGTAGTAATGATTTGACCTTTCAACACAACCGGAATAAGCAGGATCAGTAAATAAAATGCTCTTTTCATTGTAAATACTTTAAGAAAGTCAAAGGTAGTAAATATACAAGGGCAAATTATTGGGATACACCGACCAATATGCAAGCCTAAAAAAAAGCGAGATAACTATTTGATTAGTTATCTCGCAGGATATTTTTGGTTTCAACTCGATTAGCTATAGTGCATAACCTTGGTCATGTAAATGGCCAGCGCTATTGATGCTGCCACTATAAGGGCAACACCAAGCCAAAGAAATCCGATGACTTTCTTGTAGCTGCTGTTAGCATCTTTCAGGCTATGTAGCTCAATAATGTTATCAACGATGTTCTGAATACGGTGGAAAGCGGTCTCACCCTTAACTACGTAGTCGTAAGCTCCATGCTTCATACTATCGGTAGCTACACTGATCTGGTCCTGACCTGAAAGCATGATCACCTCTGTATGCGGACTGATATCTTTAATCTTTTTCAACACTTCAACGCCATTTTGCGCATTGGGCAAATGTGAATTGAGATGAAAATCCAGCACAACTATCGCAGGATTGAGGTGCATATCCTTTAAAGCATCTTCACCGCTTTCGTAGGTTTTGAGCTTGTATTCAAATAACGAAGAAATGTGGTCTTTGAGCATCTCATTCTGGATAGGCTCATCATCTACCAGAAAAATGTATTGTTCGCTGTGTTCTATAGCCATAAAAAATTATTCAATGGACTGAAAAGTAGTAAAAATATTCCGGATAAAGTAAAATATCCGGCATAAAATCTGCTAATTTTCTTAATTAATTGGATCGTAATTCCTCAAAAGCCTTGCTGCACACTCTTTTCAGGTTGTTTATGAGATCAGGTAATGTATCGAAATGTGCACTTTCACCGGATGCCTGCTCAATCAAAAATATGTTGCTTACCTCTTCTTTTACGCCCATATAAGACAATTGTGGCTTGAGTGAATGAGCGGCGATTTTGATGGTCTGGTAGTCTTTAATTGGAAGCGACCGGTCTATATTGTCTAGTAGTTTTGGTGCGTTTTCTAAAAACATACCAATATATTTTTGTTGTTTCTCTGTATTGCCATTTGTAAACTGTTGCAAAAACTGCCTGTCAGTAACCTTTGCCGGGAGCGGCGGGAATTCTCTCTCTTTTTTAATTTCCATTTTTTCGTGTTTTGCGTCAGCAGGTTGGGCATCACCCATTACTGCATCCATTTTCAACAATAGTTCATCAGTATTAAATGGCTTAGAAACGTAGGCGTTCATGCCCAGGTCAAAGTAACCCTGCACATCTTCCTGCATCACGTTTGCCGTCATTGCAATGATCTTTACACTACGTGCGGGTTCAGGCAATTCGGTACGAATCTTTTTTGTGGCTGTGAGGCCATCCATCACCGGCATTTGTATGTCCATGAGCACAATATCAAATTTTTCGCGCTGAAGCATGTCAACTGCCTCCTGTCCATTTACCGCGACGTGGAACCGGATATCAGGCAGTATTTCTCTCAGTGTGTCTTCTGCTACCATTCGATTGAATTCATTGTCTTCTACGAGCAACAACTTCAACTCATTGAGCCTTCCGAATCCTTTATTGTCGAGTACTACGGGTTTTTTTGCTGCTTCCTGGTTTTCGGCTTCTTCGAGTACAATGGTAGCTGAAAAGACGGTACCCTTGTGTAATTCACTCTGTACAGAAATCTCTCCGCCCATCAGGCCTACCAATTGTTTGGAGATGGTAAGCCCAAGACCTGTGCCGCCAAATTTTCTGGTCACATCGGCTCCTGCCTGTGTAAAGCTGTCGAATATGGTATCTACATATTCAGCAGCAATACCAATGCCGGTATCGATCACATCAAATTTCATGTGGAGCTTGCGACCTTCTTTTTTGATGAGTGTAACCTTTACTTCTACATATCCTTTTTCAGTGAACTTAACGGCATTGCCCGCAAGGTTGATCAAAACCTGATTGATGCGGGTGGGGTCTCCGGTCACTCTTACCGGCAGTGCCGGATCTATTGTGATACGCAATTCAATGCCTTTTTCTTCAACCTTTAGTAGCAGCATATCCCGCACACTCTGTACTATCTCAGGCAGTTCGAAATCTGTATTTTCTATAATGATCTTGCCAGCCTCTATTTTAGAGAGATCCAGAATATCGTTAATTATCACCAACAGGTTATTGGATGAAAGCTGAATGGCGTTGAGGTACCGAAGCTGATCGGGCCGAGGCTCTTTAGAGAGTAGCAGCCGGGTCATACCTACAATGGCATTCATTGGTGTGCGGATCTCATGGCTCATGTTGGCCATGAACTGGTGTTTGAGAAAAGCAGTGCGCTCTGCAACTTCTTTTTCTTTCTGAGCCAGTTCTATCTGCTGTCTTACCTGCAGGTTACGAAGTTCGTTAATGATCTTCTGCTGGAAGATGTCTTCCTTATGCTGTTCAAATGACTTTAGATGGAAAAAGGCTTTTGGAATGTCGCCCATCTTATCATACAGTGCAGAAAGCGCTTCGTGAATACTCATCACATCATGCTTACGGTTGTAATCTCCCGCGAGGCCATAAGCAGTGTTCAGGTACTGAAGTGCCTGCCTGTAGCTGCTCTCGTCCATGTATAGCCGACCTAGATAGAAGTTGCAGATGATCTGTACTTCGGCATTGCCCTGCTCAGAAGACTGTCCCAGAGCACTGGTAAGGCACTTGCGGGCATCGCTGAAGTTGTGCATTTTGTAATAAACCTTGCCAAGCCCGCTTTCGGCCATCACGTGTGCTGCAGTTGAAGGCTCAGACCTCTTCATATTCTCTTCGAAATAGTGAAGGGCATCTGAGAATTGTTCTTTCTTAAAATAGATGTTGCCCAGCGTGTTGTAGATATTCAGCAGGCTGTTTACGTTCTCTACACGCTCAAAAATAGGCAGACACTTGAGTGCATATTCCAGCGCGCTGTCGAAGTCATTGAGATCATACAACAGATTAGAAATACTGGAAAGAATCACAGACTGGTAGTATTCATCGCCCGATGCTTCATTTATTGCCAGTGCTTTCTCATAGTGCGACTGAACATTGGACAGGTCGCCAAGGTCGCGGTAGATATTGCCTAAGTAATATAAAACGGTGGCCTCGATATTGCGCTCGTTAATTTTCTTGGATATGGCAAGCGCTTCTTTCAATACTTCTATACCGGCATCATATTCGCCCTTTAAACGGTAACAGAATCCTTTCAGGCAAAGACCCCTTCCCAGACCAGCCGGATACCCAATAGAACGGGAGCGCTGGATGATATCTTCAGCAATTTGGCCAGCTTCGTCAACGTCGAAATTCTTTATCTCCTCGCCTATATTCAGCTGAATATTAATTCTGCCTTTTTCGTCTGTTTGTTCAGCGAGCTGTGCCAACAACTCTTTGTAACGTGGTGTATCGATCATCATAGATTCTTTAGAAGATTATAAAATTATAAAAACAACAACGAATAGCAAGCTATTGGGACAAACAAAAAACACCCAAACCCTTACTATTTTGCAGAGAGATTGAGTTTTAAGCCGCCATTGATCACAAAACCATCTAGTGGTGCATAAATATCCTTGAAAACGGGTGAGGTTATACTTCCGGTGTATATACTGCCAAATTTCGATTGTCTGTTATCCAGAAAATTCTCAAAATTTATAAACAGCGAAAATCGTTTCCAAATCCTCTCAGCCATAAAACCGCATAGCCAATAGTCTCGTCCGGTTGTCCCATCGCTGAGTTTCTGGCTGCTGTAATAATAACCTTCAAGACCGAGTTTCCATTTGTCCTCCACTTCAAACATCAGCACAGAGTTCGTGTGGTGTGCAGGGGTTAGTGTTGATTCCTGGATTGAATTTGCTGTATGTATATGAGTATGGGTGTAGGTATACCCCAGAAAAAGCTTAAAATGCCCCAACCCGATCTTGATATTTGTTTCAGAGCCTTGTGCATCAATATGGCCAGTTATATTCTGAAAGCGAAACTGCCCGGGGGCAGACGAGGAAAGCAGAAGTGGGTTATCCAGATGTGTAAAGAAGAATAACTGGTTAATAGAAATTGTGATTTTGTTATCTGCAAGAGAAGTTCTGTAGTTAATGTCCCAATTGCCTCCATAGCTTTTTTCGAGTTTGTTTGAATCAGGTGACACCGGGGCTACATTCCGGTACTGTATACGTTCACTTTCTTCCGAGAAAACAGAGGGTGTTTTGTAGCCTAAGCCTGCGGTCAGTCTGGAAGACAGCTTATTACTGGCCTTATATAGTAAAGAGGCACGCGGCAAAATCGCCGCCCCGTATTCCAGTACATAGTCGCCTCTCAGGCCACTTTCTAAAGCAAAATATTTGCTGATGTCCCAGGTGTTCTGAGCGAAAACACCTACTGTGGTTTGTGTGTAGTCTCGATCAGTAACGGAGCTGGTTTTGTTCTCGGTAAATTGATCTGTAAAAAGATTTGCACCGAAGGTGAATTCGCTGCCGCTTTTTTCTGTTGAAAAGTTTACTTCAGTAAATGTAGCTAATTGAGTGCCATCAAACGTGTATCCCGGAGTTTTAATCACTCTGTCGAAATGGTCTACGCTGTTCTTAATTGAAAGCAGCCCTTTAGGTTTTACCCTGATCTTAATTTCGGCCTGACTGCTGATACGCTGAGAAATATTTCTTTCGAAATAAGCATGGACGCTGTCTTCATGCCCTTTGATATACTGCATATCGCCACCAGTTCGGTTCTCGCTGGAAGCATTGAAGCCAAGTACCACATCGATCTTATCATTGAGATAAAAGAACAGTCTGGGATTAATTGTATACCGTTCAAATTCCGGAATAGCAGTGAGACCAGTGCCGGCAGGGTCGTATGGTGAATTGCTGTTTCTGGCTGCATATAAAGTAAGGCCTGTTTTTCCGAACCTCTGTCCGAAATAGCCATTCAGATCTAGTCCACCCGCTGATGTGGTGTTTATTAGGAAGCGCAATTCTCGTTCCTTTGCGGGTGTTTTTGATATCAGATTTACTAGTCCGGCAATGGCGCCTCCGCCATACAATGTTGAGGATGATCCTTTAACAATTTCTACTTGTTTGAGGTCAAGTGGGGGAGTTTGTAACAGTCCGAGACCGGATGAAAAACCTGCGTACAGCGGGAACCCGTCTTTTAGAATCTGTGTATAGCGACCATCCATACCCTGAATGCGTATGGATGCATTGCCGGTAGTGGCCGAGGTTTGCAGCATTTGAATGCCTGTACTTTCACTTAGCAGCATTCTGATGTCTCCTGGCTTCATATTGGCCTTTTCTTCCACTTCTTCCCCACCTATTATTTCTATACGGGTTGGAATATCCTGTATAGTACGAGTGCTGCGTGTGGTGCTTACATGTACCTCTTCCATTTCATCGGCCTCCATGTAGATGATAAGGGTATCGGTTAAGGCAGAAGAAGCAGAGAAACTGTCCTGAGTTGGGATGTAGCCTAATGCCGAAAAGCGGATCAGTAGTTTTGTTTGCGGAACATTGTGTAGAATTACCAAGCCGTTTTCATCGGCAGCATTGCCGATTTCGGTACCGGGCAGGCTGGCAGTTGCACCAGCTATTGGTTCGCGCGACGTTTTGTCTTTGACCTTCGCAATAAAATTGTTTTGCGCATATAGGGATGGCATGGCCAGAAAGGCCAACGCCAAAATAATCATTAGTCTCATTACTATTTATTTAATGAACTTAATTGGAAATTGTGGATTCAAAAAAAAACAATTGGAAAAATACATCAGGAAATCCGGGGAGGATGCCAGTATAATTCAATGTAGTTCTGTTGATAATTGGTGCACCGTGGGCTGAATGTTTTATCGGAGTAGACAGCCGGGATTTGAATTATAGTAAGCCTATCCTGAATGATGAAACCGGAACAGCAGTGACAACTAAAAAACGGCGAGCAGTTATTACAGCCTTTATCTTTTTCGGGTGTTTTGTTTTCCGTACCACTTTGTTTTGTCACTTCATGGTTATCCTCGCAATCGTCGAAAGCACAGCATGGTACTGCGGTTAGGAGCAATATGTAGATGGAAAATATGAACGTAAACAATCTCACTGTACGAATTTAGGTATTAAAGGTTGATAAAACGGTTAGCTCAGTTGAAATTTATTACGCAAATAAATAGCGTTGTAAACTAAAAGATCAGCGATTAGTTCAATCTTTGCCAAGAGCATTTCTTACTATTGGAGCGACTCTGGTTGCAAACAATCTGATTGAATTAAGGATTTTATCGTGTGGAATATCTCCTGCGATAATTTGTGCAAGAAAACGGGTGTTACCAAAGACCCCGTATTCGCTAATGATCTTTTCAGCTACTTCTTCAGGGCTGCCAACCATAAGTGAGCCATTGGGCATACGCATGTATTCAAACTGCTCTCTGGTAATTGGCGACCAGCCCCTTTCTTTACCTATCCGGTTCATCATTTTGCTGTATACCGGCCAGAATTCATCTGATGCCTGCTGCGATGATTCGGCGATGTACATATGCTGGTTGACTGCAAATTGCAGTTTTGCCACATCGTGGCCAGCTTTAGCTGCCGATTCGCGGTATAGCCTTACCAACGGCTGGAAGTGCGCTGGCTGACCGCCAAGTATAGCAATGGTGAGTGGTAGATTCAGTTTGCCCGCTCTGATCACCGATGCCGGGGTGCCACCTACGGCTATCCATATCGGCAGTTTTTCCTGATATGGTCGAGGGTACACACCGAGGTTTTTGATTGGCGCACGATGCATGCCACTCCAGGTAACGAGCTCGGTTTCGTTGATTTTCATCAACAGGTCTAACTTCTCAGTAAAAAGTTCGTCATAGTCGTCGAGTTCATACCCAAACAGCGGGAATGACTCAATGAAGGAGCCTCTGCCGGCCATGATTTCCGCCCTTCCTTTAGACAAAAGATCAAGGGAACTGAAATTTTGAAATACCCGTACAGGGTCGGCTGAAGAGAGTACAGTGACTGCCGAGGAAAGCCTGATTCGCTTTGTAACTGTGGCAATACCAGCCAGCACTACTTCGGGTGCGGAGATCACAAAGTCCGGGCGGTGGTGTTCGCCGAGTGCAAAGACATCGAGCCCGAGTTCGTCTGCCAATTGTGCTTCCTGCATCAACTGATCGATGCGGCGGTGCGAGTTGACTGCATTGCCCGATATATGTTCTATTGGGATCTCTCCAAATGTGCTTAAACCTAATTCCATAAATTCTGATTCAATATTTCTTCTTAAAATGCTACGCTACAAAAAACTCTTTAAAAGCCACATCTGACTTAACTGTTGCCCTGCTACCTTTTGGGAAAATGCCGTAAAGCGCAGACCCACTGCCACTCATAGATGCATAGACCGCACCTTGATTATACAATTGATTTTTGATTTCAGACAGGGCAGGGTGCTTTTCAAAAACCGGCAATTCAAAATCATTACTCACCTTCTCTTTCCATTGTTCAACAGGAGTTGAAGACAACGAACTCAAATCTATAGGCGCTGCCTGTGGTTTGATCATTGAAAAAGCCTGCGCGGTAGATACATGCACTTCCGGGCAAATTAACTGCAGGCTGTATGCAGAGAGATCAAGCGCAATGGGCTTTAGTTTTTCTCCCCTTCCGCTCGCAAGCTGTGGCGTGTTATAAATAAAGAATGGACAATCACTGCCCAACTGGAGGGCGTATTGAGCCAGTTGTTCATTGCTAAGCTGCAGTTTGAAATAATTGTTGAGCAACTGTAGCATAAACGCACCGTCGGCAGAACCACCGCCAAGCCCCGCACCCATAGGTATCACTTTGTGCAGGTAAATATCTATCGCAGGTATTTTATCCGGGTACGATGCTCTAAGTAGCTGCAAAGCTTTCCAAACCAGATTATCGCTAAAGCTGCCCGCAACAGTGAGTCCACTCATATGCATCTGGTCTTTTTCAGCCGGTACTATTTCGAGTATATCGCGCAACTGCACCGGGAGGAAAACTGTTTCAATGTCATGGTAACCATCTGCCCTTTTATGGGTGATGTATAACCCTATATTGATCTTACAATTTGGAAAACAAAGCATATAAAAGGTGAAATTATGCGTAATTTTGAAAATCAGGTTACAATGATAATGTATTGCGGCCTATTTACTACTGATTTAACAAGGCATGAAAGAGGTTATCCGGCTCAATGACATTAAGAAAAGTTACTTTCTGGGAAAACAGGAACTACCTGTGCTCAAGGGTATCAATCTGGTGATCAACCAAAATGAATATGTGGCACTTATGGGTCCGTCTGGGTCTGGTAAATCTACACTGATGAATATACTTGGGTGCCTGGATACACCCAGCGGAGGCAAGTATATTCTGAACGACAAGGATGTGAGCAATATGGAGGACGACCAACTGGCTGATGTGCGGAACATAGAAATCGGGTTTGTTTTTCAGCAGTTCAACTTGCTGCCGAGGCTAACAGCATGGGAGAATGTAGCATTGCCACTTATATATGCGGGGGCCAGTAAGAAGGAGCGAGAAGAACGCGCAAGGGCTATGCTAGACAAGGTGGGACTTGCAGATCGGGCACACCATAAACCAAACGAACTTTCAGGTGGGCAGAGCCAGCGGGTGGCGATAGCCAGAGCGCTGATCAACAATCCATCTTTGCTACTGGCCGATGAGCCTACCGGTAATCTGGATAGTAAGACTTCTGTAGAGATAATGGACCTATTCAGTAAGATACACGACCAGGGTAATACAGTAGTTCTTGTAACGCACGAAGAGGATATAGCCAGATATACTCACAGGGTGATACGCATAAAGGATGGTATGGTGGAAACTGATGCTAAGCAGCAGCCGATCCTGACGTCGGCTATTTAATTTCCAAAACCGCACGATTAATTCTGTGGTGCTATTTAAAATACTATGTTCAAAATATATACAAAGACAGGGGATAAAGGGGCAACCAGCCTTATAGGGGGTACTCGTGTATCAAAGAACCATATACGTATAGAAAGCTACGGCACAGTGGATGAGCTGAACTCCTACCTGGGTATGGTGAGTGATATTTGCGGCAATGCTGCTATTGCTGAAGCGCTGCGTGAAGTGCAGGACAGATTATTTACGATAGGCTCTGTGCTGGCTACGGATCCGGGCAAGGATGTGAAGATTAGTTTGCCCGACCTGCATGATGCTGATATCATCTGGTTGGAACAGCGAATAGATACGATGAATGAAGTCTTACCTGAAATGCGTTCTTTCATACTGCCTGGTGGCAATGCGGCATCATCGGCCTGTCATGTGGCACGGTGTGTGTGTCGCAGGGCTGAGCGTATTTGTGTAGGTATGCAGGAGCAAGGTGAAGACGTGCCACAGCTCGTGATCACTTATTTAAACAGATTATCTGATTATTTGTTTGTGCTGGCGAGGTACATCGGGCATTTAAAAAATGCGCCGGAGATACCGTGGCGTGCAAGGCTATAGAAATAAAAAAACCGCCAACTGGCGGTTTTTTTATTCAGCGATATTTTTATTACCACCACCTGCGGGTGTTGGTATTGATCTTGTAAGCCAGAGTGAAAGTAATAGTAGAGTAAGCATCTTTGTTGCTCGCATTACCTCTTAAATTGCCGGCAGTATTTTTTGGAGCCAGACCCATGTAATATCCTTTGTCTGCTACTTGCTCAGCAACAGCTGCATTTGATGCCGACATGTGCTTTTTGTATTCGGCAGGGTCTACGTATTTACCGCTTACACCATCGAGATAGTCTGTAAACGTATAACGATACATGTATTCAATTCCGAAATTGATGTGCTGACTTAAATCCCATTTATAGCCGAAAGCTATCGGAATAGCAGGTTGCCATAGTTTATATTGTTTTGGGTAACCATTGCCCCAGCCCTGACCTTCAAGGTTCAGATCATGGATAGCAACCCAGGCGCTGGTGTTGCCAACAGTGCTGTATGGAGTAAAATGGAAGTAAGAAAAACCAAGTGCTAAAAATGGTTGTCCTTTTTTCGCCGCTTTACGAGATTCTGGATTGAACCGCATGAAATTCAATTCGAAAAGCACTGTACCTTCAAAAATGTAGTCTTTAACATTCTGGGCGCGGGAATAACGCTGGAAAGCATCATCGCCCTGCAAGGTAACAGTATTAGCTTCGGCTGAATTCCATTTATCAGTTGCATAAAGCGTACCGTAACCCAACTGCAGCCTAACTGCAAGACAAGGGTGGATAGAATAACGTCCGAATAGACCACCGATCACGGCTACTTTATCAAAATACTTATTGTTTGTATAATGAGTGACCATGGATTTGGTACCTACGTCACCCCAAAGATCCGCCAAACCCACATGCATACCAATCGACCACCCGTCCTGATTCACATATTCCCTGAATGCATCCTGCGCATTGGAGGTGCGGGTAAAACCCATACAGAACAATAAGAATAACAAGCTAAGGATATACCTGAGTCGCATGTATAGAAAAATTTAAGGTTAAAGGTAAAATTATTTTCCTTTAAAAACAGGTTTTCTTTTTTCAAGGAACGCATTAGTTCCTTCTTTCATGTCTTCTGTGATAAAACAGTCGCCAAAACGAGCTATCTCTTTTTCGAAGCCTTCAGGGTCACTTTTTGCAGCGTCATTCACACAAGCGATCACATTTGCTACCGCCAGCGGAGCTTTTGTCTGGATCTTTGTTAAGAGTTCTTTTGCTTTAGGCAGCAATTCTTCGAGAGTGGTAACGTAGTTTACCAGGCCCAGAGTCTTCGCTTCTTCGGCGCCGATCATATCGGCTGTCATCATCAACTCCATGGCCTTTCCTTTGCCTATAAGCTGTGTAAGACGCTGTGTGCCACCGTAGCCAGGAATAAGTCCGAGATTTACTTCCGGCTGACCGAATTTGGCATTTGCAGAGGCAATTCTGAAATGGCAAGCCATTGCGAGTTCGCATCCACCACCCAGAGAGAAGCCATTTACCGCTGCAATAACTGGTTTTGGTGAGTTTTCAATTTTGTCGAACAAGTGTTCCTGACCTCTGCGGGCAAGCATTGAGCCCTCATTTTTTCCCAGGGAAACAAATTCGCTGATATCGGCACCTGCAACGAAAGCTTTCTCGCCTGCGCCAGTAAGGATAACCGTTTTGATTTCAGGGTTATTATAGGCTTCGTCAATCGCATCGCCAAGATCTTGAATCACATCTTTATTAAGAGCGTTCATTTTTTCAGGGCGATTGATGGTAATTACATAAATGCCATTTTCTAAGGATGTAAGTAAAGTACTGTACATTGTTTGAGTTGCTGCTGCGTCCATTGTTTGATCAGATAATTATTATAAAAGATGTTTTCTGTTTTCGTTCACCCATCCGGTGATATAAGCTGCAATCTCAGCAGTAGGAGCACTTGGGGCAAATAATTTCCCAACTCCGGTGCCCTGAAGCTGTTGCATATCTTCATCAGGAATGATGCCGCCACCAGTGAGCAGCACGTCATTAAGGCCCTTATCCTTCATTAATTGCATAACTTTTGGAAAAACGGTCATGTGTGCGCCGCTCAAAATACTGATGCCAATAGCATCCACATCTTCCTGTAGAGCGGTATTCACAACCATTTCGGGCGTTTGGCGAAGGCCAGTGTAAATAACTTCCATACCGGCGTCACGAAGCGAAGTAGCAACTACTTTCGCACCCCTGTCGTGGCCGTCGAGGCCTACCTTTGCAACCAGCACCCGAATGGGCCGGCTTGGTTTGTTGTCCATATTAAGATTGGAGCGCAAAAGTAGTAAAAAAACTGCTACCACTATTAAGCAGCGAGGTGGTGGCGTACAAATAGAGTGTTTATTGACCACGTAAGAAATTATTTCAAGTATGGGTTACCTAACCGTGAATTAAGTATTAATGGGCATAACCATCAAAAACAGCATATTATGAAATTTGTAAAACTAAGCATTATCGCCATTACATTAGGCCTTTTCGTTACGTCTTGTGGAAGCGGTAGTGGTGAAACACCGAAGACTGACTCGACATCGGCAACGACAGCAGCACCTGTAGAAGCGCCTGCTAAACCAGATACTTTGAACGCTGCACCTGCTAAACCTGCAGATACAACAAAGCCTGCTACACCTGCAAAATAGTTTTTCAGAAAGAAATTCGAATGAGCTACCAGTATATCAGGTTGCTTTTTTCAATTTCTTTACCCCTATTTGAAATTAAATTATAAAAAATACGAAAAAAATATTCAGAAGTGGGGTTACCTTTTTTAAAAGTGGGTATAAACCTGCATAACCAACAAAAACAAAAAATTATGAAATTTGTAAAAGTAAGCGTATTCGCATTGACATTAGCTCTTTTCGCAACATCTTGCGGTAGCGGAAGCGGTGAAGCAGCAAAAACTGATTCAGCTGCAGCTACAGTAGCACCAGCACCAACTCCAGAGCCAACTCCAGCTCCAGCTCCAGCTGCTGATACTACTAAGAAAGCTGATACTACTAAGCACTAATTAACTTAGTTTATCTAAAGAAAAACATCCGCTCAGGCGGATGTTTTTTTTATGTCAATGAATGATCTGTTTTGTGAATGTTTTGCCCGTAATTGGGTCTACAAGCTCTTGAGTATCGGGGTCATCGTTTTTTTGTTGATATAGTCCGCCATTTTGCGCAATTCTATATTTCATCGGGCTTAAGTTGCGGATGGTATGATCTTTAGGGTCACGAGCCATAATATTATCCAGCCAGATAATGTCGCCCTTTTTCAGCGATCGCATGAATTGTTTTGAATCGTAGTCGAGTTTTACTCCGTCTCTGTTGCTGAACGTTTTTTGGAATATCTGATCACCTTCCCTGAAAACGGAGCATTCAAATCTGGTTATTGTCCAATTTGACACAATGTCAAGCCCGATCATTGGTGTGTTAGAGATGGAAACCAGCGGCATGGACGGAGCCAGACGCAGATTTGAGTCAATACGAACGGCAGCCAACGGTATGGCATTCACAGAAAACACTTGTGATCCTACCTGTTTTGAACCATTTGGTGTTTTTATATAAACCTCCACCTTAGCGTCACCTTCTAAAGTTGGCGTAATTATATAGGCACCAGGCGTACTGCCTGCTTTAATTTTTCCGTTGTTCGTTAGCACCGAAACATCTTTGGAATTGTAACCACCTACAGCTATGGTCAAGGGGTTAGGCTGTCCCAGCAGCAACAAGTTCATTTGATTGTTTTGGATAGCCACCTGACCATCAGTAGCCGTACAAACCGCGCAAAAGAAAATCAGAAGAAGGCAAGACTTCATATGAACTGATTTAAGTGTATATAGTAAAGTTAACTAATTAAGCAGAAAAACTCAATAAGACCTTCTGGGGAAAAATTTGAATGCAGCTTTGTGATGTTTATTCTCCATCAAGTGCCTTTTCGATGGCTTTGCTGGGTATCAACCACATTATAGCCACTATTGCATAAAAAGCAGCAGCAACCAATGGGTGCACGTACAAAGCAACGGGAACTGAAATGCCATAAAAGAACAATGATATCCGTCCCTTTATGTTGCCCTTTTCGAGAGCCATGGTGAGGTTGGTTTTCTCTGAATGTGTTTTTGTAATGGCTTTACTGAGTAGAGTATATGCAATGCCGCAAAATAGCAGCAGCACACCATAAGTGGCTACCGTCACTTTGTCGAAATTGGTGCGACCCATCCAACCATTGCAGAAAGGAACGAGTGAAAGCCAAAACAGCAGGTGCATGTTAGCCCACATTATTGAAGCATTTACTTTTTTTGCCGTGTGCATCAGGTGGTGGTGGTTGTTCCAGTAAATACCAACGAACAGGAAACTGAGTACATATGAAATGAACACAGGAATTAGTGGCTTTATCACTGTAAATTCGGTACTCTCCGGAATTTTCAGTTCCAAAACCATAATGGTGATGATGATAGCAAATACACCGTCACTGAATGTCTCCAGCCTTGATTTGTTCATAACAGTAGCGATAGATTAAACAAACTTAATCAATTTCAGGATATTAAATTTAGACACATAAAGGCTCCCGTTTGCAATAATTTTTCCATCGTCATAGAACGGTTGTAAAAAAGTCTGTACCTTACCAGTGCCAATAAGTGTGGGGTATGAAAAAATTCTTGTTTAAATTATTATTTGGCAAGCCCGAGTACAATAAGCCACTCAAAGAATCGGCTTATGTTTCCAACCGCAGGAATCTTGTGAAGATATGGAACAATGAGAAACACCATGACATAGGATTCGAGAAAATGCTCAGATTATTTCTGGTAGGCACCCAGTTTTTGTTTCCCGGCATACACGTAAGGCAATACTTTGGAAGGTTTGGAATAATAAGAAGGAATGTGGCAGTGGAGTTCTTTGTGTTAATAAAGACGATGCTACCGCTCTTTTTTATACTTAGCGGACTATATGTTTACAAGGCCACAATTGTTCTTTCGGTGTATTTGCTGATTGAAACTATATTGTACGTTGCGTCTTTGATTTTCGTAGCTGATATGTTTGTGAAGCCGCGCTCCTACCGAAGGAATGTACTAATGTTGTTTCTCAACTATCTCGAGATATCTTTCTGTTTTGCCGTAATTTATGCAGGGCTTGGCCTGCTGGGTAATCAGGTGAGTTCTAATGTAGACTACCTTTATTTCAGTATTGTTACCTCCACTACAATTGGTTTCGGGGATATTCACCCGGTAAATGATCTTGGGAAAATATTTGTTTGCACTCAGGCAGTAATGGTAGTTGCATTCATAGTATTGTTCCTTAATTTTTTTGGTTCTAAAGTAGAGACGCTTGACAATCAGGAAGACTAAAAGGTGTGCACAGACGTTTCGCAGTCGTAGAGACTAAGATTCACCCCCCCCTCGTAATTGCCAGAACTAAACAAGACAACCTGAGTAACCAATAGCATTATAATATATTTCATATAATATTGAGATTCACCCTCGATGCTTTGATGGCAATTTTGTAAATCCACTTTTTTCTTAGTTGGTTATTAGCATACTTAAATAATAATGTTTATTTTGCGATGCTGTGTGGAAATTAATCACAGTATTTATTACTTTTACTCCCGGAGAATTGATATTTTATGAATAGAACTATGCTTAAAAACATTTTACTTGTTTGCCTGATGGCGTTGCCTGCGGCTGTATTTGCACAGCAGGAACAGAGGGTACCCGATAACGTTAATCCGATCAACAGGTACGAACTGCTCGACAAAACCTGGTATTTTGTAGCTATGAAGTGTCCGGATAAGGTAGGTGCTGAAACGCACCAAATCCATTATTTTGCTACACTTAAACTTACAGTAAGTAATAACAATAATATCAATTATGGTACTTATGTAAAGTTTAACCGCGACATGAGTGACAATCCGAAAGAAACAGGTACTTATACGTTAACAACTGACGAAAACGGCAACGTATTGCTTACCTTGAAAAAACGTAAATCAACAAGTACTGCAACCTATATAGTCCCGTTTGTAGAAGCCAACCATCTTACTTTGATCAGGACTGATGAAATGGAAAAATGCAATATCTCATATGCAATAGCTCCATAGTTGCAACAATAAATTTTTTGTAGAAAGCCCTGCTAATGCGGGGCTTTTTTATGCGCCTACCAAGAATAAGGTCAGCAGTCATTGTCCTCGCAGGGTATCAATGCCGATTCAAGTTCTATAGTTGCGTGGTGTACTTTATGGTGGAGCAACTCGTGTTTGATATGTTGAACCAGTTTCATTTTCTCGTCGAAGCTCAACTGTTCGCTGAGCACCAGGTGCGCAGTAAGTGCATTTTCGGTAGTGCTCATAGACCAGATATGCATATGGTGTATGTTTTCGACACCCTCAATATTCAGGATGAGGCTCTCGATAAATGATGCATCAATATTTTCCGGTACAGCATCCATTGACATCCGAAAACTGGCTGTTAATAGCGACCATGTGCCAAACAGGATCACAATAAGTACAACAATACTGACAACCCCATCGAGCCAATACCAGTTGGTAAACTTAATGACCAAACCCGCAGCTACAACGCCCAGAGATACGAGGGCGTCAGTAAGCAAGTGCAGGTAGGCACCTTTGGTATTGAGATCATGATCTTTATTTCTGAAAAACAGGAAAGCTGATGCCAGATTGATGACGATACCAATGCCTGCTACTAAAGCAACCACACCTCCCTGTATCACCTCGGGATGAAAAACCCGGTGAACTGACTCATAACCCAATATGCCAATTGTAATTAACAGCACAACTGCATTAGTAAGTGCTGCAAGTATTGTTGTCTTTTTGTACCCATAGGTGAAAGAATGGGTTGGCTTTACCCTGGCAAGGCGAAACGCCATAAGAGAAAGCGCTAAACTAGCAACATCTCCAAGATTGTGTCCTGCATCAGACAGCAGTGCCATAGAATGAGTAAGAATACCGGCAACAACCTGTACAATAACATAGGCGCCATTTAGCATGATGCCGATAATAAACGCACGGTTAGCAACATCGGCCGCACTCACTCCATGATGATGATGATGGTGGTGATGATGATGATGCCCACCATGACCATGCGTATGATCGTGGTGGTGGTGGTGATGGTGCCCGTCATGACTATGCGTATGACCGTGGTTATCTGACATTGTATTAAAACTATTCGTGTGCAAATTACACAAAATAGCCAGCGCTGCAGATCATAAATTTTTGGCTAAGTAATTATGTCATTTTCGGAGATTGTTTGAAAGCAAAAGCGTAAGCCGGGAAAAATACATTAGTTTTATCGTGCGTATATGAATGTCTATGATTTTTTCTCAAGAATATCAATTTCGAAGAAAAGCTATGCTTTGAAATTTTTTCTTGCCACACTGCCGATAGTACTTGCTGCTTTAGGGGTTATAGTATTGTTGTGGCTGGAGCTAGCTGGCCGAATTAAAGTACCTGTTATCGCCTTGATTGCATTGGGCGTACTGCTGGTTATTATTTCAGCACTCACGACCTTATTTATTTTCAACAGACTTGTAAAGCCATTAGACGTCGCCATCGATGCTATGGATCAATACATTGAGAACAGGACCATACCCGTATTGCCCGGAACATATGAAGATGAAGCAGGGTTGCTTATGGTTAGTGTTCAGGAAACAATAACTAAGCTTGAGCGATTGATCATTGAGAAAAGTGATATGATTGATCTGCTATCGCATGATTTGCGAAGTCCGGTAGGTAGGATACTTGCATTGAGTAACCTGATTAAAGACGAAGAGGGCGCAGAAAAGGAACTGTATGCCGACTACATTGTGAATGAGTGTACGGGATTGCTCAGTATGCTTGAGAATATTTTGATGATCCTGAAAGAGGAAAATCAGGAATTCAGATTGGAGTTTGTCAACCTACATCAGCTGATCGACGAAACGCTAGCGTTCTTCCAGTTTTCGATTGTGGATAAAAAGCTAGCGATGGAGGTTTCTGTTGACGAAAATATTTACATGCCCATTCAGCCACAGCTATTCAAACAGGCACTCAGGAATATTATTGGTAACGCCATTAAATTCTCGCCTGAAGGGAAAAAAATAACTATTCAGGCCAAGCAGGATGAAGATCGTATTGAACTGTGCGTGAAAGATCAGGGTTTAGGATTTAAGCCCAGTGATATGAAGAAGATATTTGAGCGGTTTACCACTGCCGGCAAAAAAGGCACACATGGCGAAGCCTCGACGGGGCTTGGTCTGTACCTGAGTAAGAAAATTATTGAAAACCATGGCGGTATACTTGAAGCGGAAAGTGAAGGGGAGTACAAGGGAGCTTCATTTAAGATCATATTATACAGACTAATAATAAAAAAGCCGCAGGAAAAGACCAGTGTTAAGCGAAATGCCAAAACAATAATGGCAGTGAGGCACAGATAAATTTACCTGATTTTATAGGGTTTATCTTAGTTTTGCACCCTTATTAATTGATACATGCTTACCGCAAACGAAATACGCCAGCAATACTTAGATTTTTTCCGCAACAAAGGGCACCAAATTGTGCCATCGGCACCGATAGTTGTTAAAAACGATCCTACTCTGCTTTTTACCAACGCAGGTATGAACCAGTTTAAAGACTTCTTTCTGGGCAACAGAAACCCGGAGCATCCCAGAGTGGCTGATACGCAAAAGTGCCTGCGCGTAAGCGGTAAGCATAACGATCTTGAAGAAGTGGGTGTAGATACCTACCACCATACCATGTTTGA
>CAIKOJ010000219.1 GCA_903829015.1 uncultured Bacteroidota bacterium | reverse complement strand
AATTTGATAATTTGATAATTCGGCAATTCGATAATTAAATATCTTTTGCCATTTTTTCTTTTAAACTCTCGATTCAACTATAACACAATTGGCTCATTGCCGAATTGTCCCATTGTCGAATTGATCAATGGTGCGCCCACTCAATAGCGTTGATGTCCACACCTTCTTTAAACATTTCCCAAAGCGGACTCATTTCACGCAGCTTCAATACAGTTGTCGAAACAGCATTTATGGTAAAATCTATCTGCTCATCGGTAGTAAACCTGCCCAGTCCGAAACGCAGTGAACTATGAGCAAGGTCATCACCCAGTCCCAGTGCCTTCAAAACATAAGAAGGTTCAAGCGATGCCGATGTGCAGGCCGAACCACTCGAAAGAGCAATGTTCTTATTAAAGCCCATCATCAGGCCTTCACCCTCTACGTACTTAAATGATATATTGCTAACGTGTGGCAGACGGTGTTCTGTGTTGCCGTTCACATATGTTTCTTCAATTTGCATCAGAGCCTTCTCAAGCCTGTCGCGCATGATGCTCAGGCGTTTTGCCTCACTCTCCATTTCGTTCATGCACAGTTCGCAGGCTTTCCCCAATCCTACTATCGCAGGTACATTCAGGGTGCCGCTGCGCATGCCGCGCTCGTGGCCGCCACCGTCCATCTGGGCAGTAACCTTTACCCTTGGGTTCTTACGGCGCACAAACAGCGCACCTACACCCTTAGGTCCGTACATTTTATGACCGCTGAAAGTCATCAGATCTATTCCATCTGCATTTACATCAACCGGAATTTTACCTACAGCCTGTGTAGCATCGGTAAAAAGCAACACCCCATGTTTGCGGGCTATCTTGCTGATCTCACGGATTGGCTGCACAACGCCGGTTTCATTATTGCCATACATGATGGCAATGAGTATGGTCTTTTCAGTTATAGCTTTTTCGAGTTCATTCAGATCTACCAAACCATCTGCCTGCACCGGAAGGTAAGTAACCTCACCACCTGCTTTTTCTATGTGTTTGCAGGTATCCAGCACCGCTTTATGTTCGGTAGTGCAGGTGATAATGTGGTTGCCCTTTGTGGCATACATTTCAAATACACCTTTTATAGCCAGATTATCGCCTTCTGTAGCACCAGAAGTGAATATGATTTCCTTAGGGTCGGCATTAATTAATTTTGCTACCTGCTCACGGGCATAGTCTACAGCTTCTTCAGCAACCCAGCCAAAAGAGTGATTGCGGCTGGCTGCGTTACCAAATTTCTCGGTAAAATAAGGCAGCATTGTTTCCAGCACACGTGCATCCATGGGTGTGGTAGCATTGTTGTCTAAATATATTGGCAATTGTAATTCCATAACGTCTCATTACCCTTTTGAGGCACAGCACAAAATTACTGCAAAAGGAACTACTATAGTCAGTAGGGGTTATTGTAGCTTTAAATGTTCCCATTTATAAAAACTATTAGGAATAACGGAACTGTTGAAATAAAATAGTATAAGTGGGCAAATACCACATATGAATTTCAATATTCGGCACGGGAATAAGAAAGTTGGCGTTACTTTTGGTGTAGAAATTGCTTTTGATATGATAAAAATTGAACACCTTGGTATCGCAGTAAAGGAATTGGGCGTATCCGTTCCGTTATTTGAACAATTGTTGAATACGCCTTGTTATAAAACAGAAGTAGTAGCAACCGAAGGGGTCAGCACCGCCTTTTTCCAGACCGGAGAATCGAAAATAGAACTACTGGAAGCCACAAACGAAAACAGCCCGATCGCAAAGTTCATTGCAAAGAAAGGAGAGGGCATACACCATATAGCTTTTGCAGTGGAGAATATTGAAGCTGAAATGAAGCGCCTCTCAGCGCTTGGGTTTGAGTTGCTCAACGAAACCCCAAAGAACGGTGCGGATAATAAACTGGTTTGTTTTCTGCACCCTAAATCAACCAATGGGGTGTTGATAGAGTTGTGCCAGGATAGGCCATAGGTTGTCCGTTTGCATGCAACAAGATGTAGTCAGAAGCAATTATGAAACTGTGCGACCAACGTGCTAAGGAATGTCGTTGCATCTTGGGCACTCGCCTGCTAGGTTTTAACCAATAAATCTTAATATTGCACTCATAATTTAGATATATGAAAAAAGTATTGCTCCTGTTGGCCGTGTTTGTAATTTCTATAAACTCCTACGCCCAAAAGAACAAGATCAAAATTGAGACCAATTACGGCAACATCATCGTGATGCTCTACGATAACACTCCCCTCAACACCAATAATATGGTGAAACTGGCTAAAGAGCATTTTTACGACAGTACTCTTTTTCATCGCTGCATACCACAGTTCGTGATACAGGGTGGCGACCCCGACTCAAAGCGTGCAGAAGCAGGTAAGTCATTAGGAATGGGAGAACTGAGCTATAAAATACCCGCTGAGATCAATGATGTGAACTACCACAAGCGCGGAGCCTTGGGTGTAGCCAGAGATAATAATCCTGATAAGTCAGGTTCGGCTTGCCAGTTTTATATTGTAGTGGGCAAAACATTCACTGATGCCGACCTCGATAATATGAGCAAGCGTGGTGGCCGCAATTTTACTGCCGAGCAGCGCGAAGTATACAAGACCAAGGGTGGTACTCCACACCTCGATGGTGGATATACAATATTTGGTGAAGTGCTGGAAGGAATGGAGATCGTTGACAAGATCTCAGCCGAGCCGCGCGACAAAAGCGACCGCCCCAACAGCGATGTGCGCATGATCCATGTAACTGTAATGAAGAAGAAAAAGAAATTCCTGTTCTTCTAAACATCGTTTCTATTATTACTTCCGTATTTGCGTTACTTCAAATGCTTTAAATACAAACGATCAATTGCCCTGAAGGGGCTAAATCTCTTAGCGGTGGGCATCGCCCATCGAGATAATTCCATGTAACCCTGATTAAACATCGGTCGAAACGCAAACGACTATGCTTACAAATACATCCCGCTCTTTTTATGAAAATGGAGCAGGTAATGAAGCGCAATGTAAAAGCCCGGTGTTATTGCATTCCCTGTCAGACTGGCGTTGTAGTCAGTTTTGCCCGTACTGGGGTCTTTGATGTGGAAGTAATACTCGTTCCGTTTATCCAGCAGCATAATATACTGGAAGTTAATGCCCATTGTAAGGTAGAGATCCTTACCTGCCGATTCTCCGTAATTGTACTCAAATCCAATGTTGACTGCCGGAAAGAAAGTGGATGAATTTTTGAGTGAGTCGATACCTATACTCATTTGATCTCCCGATGGCCCGGCAAGTTTTATCCCTTTGCCCGAAAGATAAGAGAACCCAATACCTCCGTAAATAAACAACTCACTATTGGTGAAACGTACAATGAAATTCTCGTTGAGCATTTCATTGAGATAAGTGAAATTGAGCACCGCTACATTTCTGCCCACTTCCTTAAGAGGCAGCCTCGTACGCCCATATCCGGTTTTCAAAATCGGGAAAAATTGTGTTTCCTCAGGTTTGTAAGCGATCCCGAAATTGATACCAAACCCTATCTGACCATAGTTGATACTGGAATTGTTGCTGTTCAGCAACAACGGGTAATTCAAATCAATACCGGTAGATAGCTCATACTGACCCAGCGCACTGTTAGTATTAAAGCACATAAATACCGCCACGAATGCTATAATTCCCAGACACTTATTTACGGCTGCATACATCATCGGTTCTTTTGAACAAAGTTACAGAATCTGGCTTTGTGATATTGACGTGTTTTGGTAAGCTAACGCTACTCTTTATACATAAACCATTTGGCTAACTCGCGGTAGCTCGCCTTTTTGCCATACATAAGTATACCAACCCTATATACCCTTCCGGCTGCCCATGTAGTGAACAGGAATCCTATAACCATTAGCACCATTGACAAAGCCAGCTGCCATGTCGGTACACCAAACGGTATCCTGATCATCATGGCAATGGGTGATGTGAAAGGTATCATCGACAGCCACACAGACAGCGAGCTGTCTGGATTATTGATAATAAAGTTCATGGAAATAATGAACGTAAATACCAACGGCAGGGTTATGGGAAGCATGAATTGCTGTGTTTCCGTTTCATTGTCTACTGCCGAACCTACCATTGCAAATATAGCACTATACAGCATATAGCCCGACAGGAAATAAAACAAAAAGCAGAAGATGATATAGGTAACAGGTATGCTTTCTAAAGATTGCATAATCTTGCCCATGCCACTGTCGGCAGCCTGTTGTGCAACAGCCGCATCTGGTGACCCGGCATTTTTTAACGCAGTTACCTGTTCGGTCTTAGCCACATTCCCGCCTTTCATCATCATAGTGCCGGCACCCGCAGATAATGTTATGGATACAACTATCCACAACACAAACTGTGTGAGCCCAACCAGGCCAATGCCGATTATTTTCCCCATCATCAACTGAAAGGGTTTAACTGACGAAATGATCACTTCAATAATGCGGCTCACTTTTTCTTCAATAACGCCGCGCATCACCTGTGCGCCATAAAGGAACAACGACATGTAGATCAGGCAAGCCGAAAGGAGCCCAATAGCATATGCCACATAAGTCTGTGCATCCTTTTCACCCGTGGCAGTAAGCTGCTTTGCATCTATACTGATCGGTTTCTGTGCTTTGGCCAGAATTGCAGTATCTATCCCTGCGGTCATCAATCTTTGTGAGGATGCGATCTCCGTAAGGCTGCTTTCAATATTCTGTATCGTTATAGCACTGGCTTTTTTCTCGCTGTATAGCTGTGTGCCTGTTAGCGTGGCTGGTATATACAGCAGGTAGTCATATCCCGAATTCAAAAAATTGCCCTTTACATTGGCATAATTATCAGACACAAATGTGAACTCGAGGGTTCCGCTGTTTTTCAGTTTATTTTTAAACATGCCGTTCTCATCCACAATCTCCACTTTCTTCTTATCGCCAAATTCATTTTGCTTAGCCACCAGGTAGCCTACCAACCCCATCATTCCAATGAACAACACCGGCACCAGAAATGTCATGACCAGAAACGATTTCTTTTTCACTCTGGAGAAATATTCCCTTTGTATTATCAGCAGTATCTTATTCATAGTTGGCTCTATTTACGTACAGTTTGAATAAATATTTCGTTCATGGTAGGCACTTTCTCTTCCAGTCTGTTAATGCTCGCCAGCGGCAGCATATATTGTAGTACATCGTTAATACGTGTGCCTGTGTTTAATCTTAGTAGCAACTGGTTGTGATCTTCGTTATTTGTTTCAGACAGAACAGAGAATGGGGCGTTTGCGCCCAACTTTACTGCTGCCCCCTCATATTCAAGTACGTAAGTGCCGTTACGGTAGTTGTTTCTGATGTTCTTAACTTTCCCTTCCAGTATCTTGTGTGATAAATTCAGCAAAGCAATAGAATCACAAAGTTCTTCAACAGATTCCATGCGGTGGGTGGAAAAAATAATTGTAGCACCTTTCTTGTTGAGTTCCAGGATCTCATTTTTTATGATCTCGGCATTCACAGGATCGAAACCTGTAAAGGGTTCATCCAGTATCAGCAATTCCGGCTCATGCAAAACTGTAGCTACAAACTGCACTTTTTGTTGCATACCTTTAGACAGGTCTTCCACTTTCTTATTCCACCATTCCTGAATTTCTAGTTTTTCAAACCAGTATTTTATCCGCTTGCGGGCCTCTGCTTTACTCAGCCCTTTCAACTGTGCCAGATACATGATCTGCTCACCGATCTCCATCTTCTTATACAAGCCTCTCTCTTCGGGTAGGTACCCAATTCGCTCAATGTGCGATTGGTTCAGTTTTTCGCCGTTAAACAATACCTCCCCCGAATCCGGTCCTGTGATCTGGTTGATGATGCGTATAAGTGAGGTTTTACCTGCACCGTTGGGGCCGAGCAAACCAAACACCTTGCCCGTCTCAATTTCCATACTCACATTATCTAGCGCCCGGTGGCTGGCATACTGCTTTACTATATTTCTTATGCTGATCATTTGCATTAATTATTGACGTAAAATAGATAAATTTTCCTTTAAAAGATGGATGACCTCAATGAGCAGACTTTGAAAAATCCATATTTTAGTAAAACGTGGGATGATATT
>CAIKOJ010000218.1 GCA_903829015.1 uncultured Bacteroidota bacterium | reverse complement strand
CCATCAATATCTGGCGGGTTTTCTGGATTTCTGCTTTCAATCTGTCCTGGCTGACAATCCATATATTGCAATCGGCTTCTTATATCATCTTCGGTTATGACATGTGTTACTTTATACTTTTCCTCCAATAATTCGGCTTCTTTCTTTATTTCTTTAAGTTCCGGCGTGTTATAATTTCTTTCATCCAGATTTAATATACTCATGAGATAACGTTTCCCATAAACATACAAAAAGTATTCACTTTCGCATATTGTGGAATATACGTAACTTAGAATAATGGTAAAAGCCAAAAAAACAGCCAATCCCAAAGCAGTTAGCTGAAAAGGTCAGTATTGATGCGGACTTTCACGGTGCAATGCGATTGTTAGCGCATCGTGCTAATACGAAGGGTACAAAGAAAGTGACCTACAAAGGTCGGGAGCGAAAAGCAGGTTAAACGCCTCAAATAGCCCGATAGCCACATTAATAATAAATACAATCCTCACTGGTACTCGTTTGCAACGAGGAACTCACGGAGTTGCGTTTGCAACGCGAGTGTATTTTCGTGAAAGACGAGCGTGCCTCCCTGAAAAAGGAGACTCACCCTGGAAGGACATTTTCATTTTACTTGATTGGAACAATGCCTCTATATTTTTCCTCCATTGACCATTGTACTTGATATACTTCTCCATCAATTTGGTCGAGTAGTAAAAAGTTATACATATTTTCAGTCGGATGAAGTGTAAATCTTCCATTTGCTTCTTTCACTTTACTTACAAGACTAAGCGAGTTTAATATTACTTCTCCTTTTTCGCCATCCGCATTAACAGTAAAATGAACTTGCCACATTTTACCATTCCGTGTATCTAACTTGATGAAAGTCCAATAATTTTTAGTGGGGAATAATTGATATGTGACATTTTCTGAATTTTGTTTCTGTTGAATTGTGCTGCTTTGTTTGGTCTGGCTTTGCGCAAATGAAAAAATAGAAAATAATATAAAAGCCAAAGTGGAAAATTTCGTCTTCATATTGCCTGTGTCGTTGTGCGTTTTGTTTTAGTACATTTAAAATGCAATATAAATATTTAAGTGCATATTTAGTTAATAAATTTTTGCCCCACTACAATAGTCCCAATTTGTAACAAGGAACCCATAGAGTAATGTTTCGCCCTGTTGGTCTTATTTTTCGAACAACCCGCTCACACAGAGCGATTCCCCGGTCTCTTTAGCATACACAAAAAATAGAATCTAGTTGGGCGTGTTGGGCCCGCTCATCCATTTGGCAAGATTAAAATTGTAGCAACAAATGGTTAGCTTTACAATATAGATTTATACCGCTCGCAGATAAATTCACCATGAGTGTTTCGAGCGTTCATAAACAGCAAGTACAAAATAGAAAGAGCGTATGTCTGGCGGAAGACAAGATAAAGCAATAAAACCGGGTAGGTGGGTACTCTTGGTACTTACCACCGTGCTTGTTTATTTGCTGGATAAACCTATGGGCAGTTTGCCGGCAATAGGCAGGTTGCTCGACCCTATGAATGGCTGCTGGGCCAATGCCGAACCGGTGAATGAAGATTTCTCGGCAGCACTAAAGTTAGCTCAGGTACACAAAGCCTCTGTTTGGCTCGATGAACGCCTTGTGCCGCACATCCGAACAGAAACCGAGCACGATGCCTACTTTATACAGGGCTATGTACATGCCGGTTTCAGGCTTTGGCAAATGGATCTGCAGGCAAGGGCTGCAGCAGGCAGGGTGAGTGAGGTGGTAGGGGAGAAGGCTTTCAAATTCGACCGGAAGCAGCGCAGAAAAGGTATGGTGTTTGCCGCTGAAAATTCGCTCAGTGCTATGGAATCGGACCCGGCTACCAAGGCCATGATGGATGCCTATACCGAGGGCGTGAATTATTACATCAGCAAACTGAGTTACAGAAACTTACCACTGGAGTACAAGCTGATGGGTTTTAAACCCGAGCCGTGGACTAATCTGAAGATAGCACTGCTGCTCAAGTATATGGCCGATGATCTTTCGGGCAAGGTGGATGATCTGGGTATGACATTCCTGAAGGGAATAATGACCAGCGAACAACTGGATCGTTTGTTTCCTGCCAAGGTACAGGGCAGCTCTCCGGTTATACCCGCGGGTACGGTGTTTGAGAAGCCATCGCTGATCCCAAAGCAGGTACCAGATAAGAATACATTGTTCCCCTCATTTACCCCTGATGATTTTGGCGAGGTGCGTGAAGATGGCAAGGGCAGCAACAACTGGGTGCTGAGTGGTGCAAAAACAGCCAGCGGTGCAGCCATACTATGCAACGATCCGCATCTGGGATTGAACCTGCCGTCGCTGTGGTACGAGGTACAGTTGCAGGCACCGGGGCTGAATGTATACGGTGCATCGCTGCCGGGCACGCCGGGTGTGGTGATCGGGTTCAACGACAGTGTTTCGTGGGGTTTTACCAACAACTACCGCGATGTAAAGGATTATTACCTGATAAAGCCTGTGGATAACGATAAGACTAAGTATTGGTTTGCAGGTAAGCAACAAAATTTCTCGGTGCGTGTGGAAAAGATAGGCATAAAAGGCAAGCCTGATTTTCTGGATACTATCAGCTATACCATTCATGGTCCGGTAATGTATGATCAAAACTTTGGTGAGCGCGATGGCATGAAGAAGATGCTGGCTATGTGCTGGATGGCGTACCGACCCACCAACGAATTGAAAGCTATATACCTGCTCAATAAGGCGCACAACTACGATCAGTTTGTAAATGCAATTATGAACTTTCAGTGCCCGGCGCAGAATATGGCTTATGCCGACAGGCAGGGCAATATAGCGCTCTGGGGGCAGGGCCAGTTTGTGAACAAATGGAAAGATCAGGGCAGGTTTGTGATGGATGGTAGCGACAGTGCTACGCTCTGGCAGGAGCTGATACCCATGCGCGAGAATCCGCATGTGCTAAACCCGGCGCAGGGCTATGTGGCATCGGCCAATCAGAATGTTACTGATTCTACATATCCATACCCCGACAGGGGCGGGTTTGTGGAGCTAAGGGCATGGCGCATCAATCAGGTATTAAGCGGCTTATCGAAAGCAAGTGTGGATGATATGTTTGCGCTACAGAATGAAACATACTCTTACCTGGCAGCAAATATGGTACCCGGCCTGCTGAAATACTGTACATCTGTGCAAAGCAAGTATCTGGACGGCCTGCGCAACTGGGATTATAAGCTGTCTGCGGAAAGTGAAACGGCAACATTCTTTCAGGTTTGGTGGAGCTACTTTTACGGAGAGGTTTGGTATCCATTGTTCGGGGGGCACGTGCCCAATAACCTGATGCCTTTGCATGAGCGTACCATGCAGTTGTTTCTTGCTGATGTTCATCCGCTAAAGGGAGTGACTGTTGAAGGTTATTATGCAGCTATAGTTTCAAAGAGTTATAGAATGGCGGTTGATAGTATGGTGCGGAGCGAAAAGCAGGGTAGTACACAATGGTACAAAATCAAGAACACAACCGTGAGCCATTTGGCTAAGTTGCCGGCTTTTAGTTTTGATCATCTTAAAGTGGGCGGCTGGGGCAATACCGTAAATGCCACCAAGCGCGATCATGGCCCATCGTGGCGCATGGTGGTGCAGATGGGTAAGGAGATAGAGGCCTACGGAGTTTATCCGGGCGGTCAGTCTGGTAATCCGGGCAGTAAATACTATGCCGACTTTTTGCAACACTGGGCCGATGGTAAATACTACAGGCTGTTGTTTCTGCCCGATGGCGAAAAACAGGATGATAAAAAGATCAGGTGGAAGTGGAGTATTAATTAGTTGATTGGTTGATTGGTTGATTAGTTGATTTGTATTTTTGAAAAGATTGTTTGCTGAACTATGAGGTTTTTGTATTCGATATTGATGGTTGGTGTTTTATCTGCCGTGGCTGAGTATTTTCTGCCCTGGTGGAGTATGGCCGTGGTTTGTTTTCTTGTAGCGTTATTCATGAAATGGAGCGGTGGCAAATCGTTCGTTATGGGTTTCTGCGGAGTTGGTATGTTGTGGCTGATATTGGCTTTACTGCGCGATGTAGCAAATGAGCATATCTTATCGGCAAGGATGGCATCGTTATTTCATTTGCCCAATTCTGCTTTGTTCATCTTGGTTACTGTAGTTATCGGTGGTTTGGTGGGTGGTCTTGCTGCATGGGCAGGTGCATTGCTTTCACCAAGATCCGCAACCGCATAGTGTATTTACAGTGCAGAAATTAAAGCTTTGAATGAGGGTGCACAGCCTGATCCACTTTAGGCAATGTTAAATAGTGGCAGTTTAAAGGAAAAATTGATTAAAAATTAATGAAAATTATTAAAATTGTATTACATTAGTTATACAATTTCACCACTTAGGAGTTGTTGCATGTTTTTATCTACACCGGAATTGGCTGGTTGTGCATATGATTTATTTAAAGAATGACTGATGGAATTTGAAAAAGTAAAACTTTTTATTTTAAAGAAACTTAAAAGGGAACTACCGAAAAACCTTACCTACCACAGTGCTGAGCACATTAAAGATGTTTACCGCTCAGCAAAGATACTGGCGTCGATGGAAGGAGTTGACGGAGAGGAATTGACATTGTTGCTTACTGCAGTTTTGTTTCATGATTCGGGGTTTCTGCGCCAACAGGTCGAGCACGAGACTATCTCCTGTGAGATAGTGCGGGAGTACCTGCCGGCATATAACTATTCCGAAGATCAGATCAACCGAATTTGCGGCATGATCATGGCAACAAAGATTCCACAAACACCACATAATCTTCTGGAAGAGATCATCTGCGATGCGGATCTTGATTATCTGGGCAGAGATGATTTCTTTAAAATCGGTAACGGACTGTACGAAGAACTTTGCATGTACGGAATTATAGATAATGAAGACCAATGGAATAAGATACAGGTGCGGTTCTTAGAGAAGCACAGGTATTTCACCAAATCGGCAAAGAAACTACGCAAGGAAAAAAAGGAAGAATATATATCGGTAGTAAAGGCAAAGCTGAAAGCCTGACCATTTAGCAGAATGACGTACCTTTGCTGCGGTGCCAAACCTCGGAGCTGTAAACGGTAATTGATTACCGGTCTTACAGCAACAGCAAAGCCTCTGTGCAAACGGAGGCTTTGTCATTTTAATGTGCCGCTGCGGCAGCTTCTGCCATTTCTTCCTTCTTGTGTTTCTTCTCTTTTACAATGAGCACAAATGGTATGCAAATAAGGAACATAAGCGCCAGGTAAAGGAATACATCCATGTACGACAATACCGATGCCTGCTTCATCACCATATAGTCGAGCGACTTGTAGGCACTTTGCAGCGCCACATCCGGCGACATACCATGGTTGATATAGTTTTGTTGCATATTGTGCACACGCTGCTGCACGTATGGGTTGTCGGCCTGAATATGGGTTACCAGTGCACTTCTGTGAACGGTGTTTTGATGAGCCATGAAAGTAGTGATCAGGGCTATACCAAACGATCCGCCCAACTGCCTCATCATACCGGTAAATGATGCTCCCTGACCAATCTGCTGTCCTTTTAATGTAGACAGCGAAAGGGTAGTGATAGGTATGAACAGCAGACCCATTCCAAGTCCGCGCACTATCAGCATCCAGAGGAAAGAATTTCTGCCAGTATCCGGAGTAAGAATATTGTAACCCCAGAAACTGAATATGCAGAAGATGAACATGCCTATGGCCACAAGAAACTGCTGACTCACGCCTTTTTGGATCATTCGCCCGATCATTGGCATCATAAATGCAGTGGTTAGTGCGGCAGGTATCATTAATTCGCCGGCCTGTTGGGCTGTCCACCCAAGCGTGCTTTGCAGGTAGAGCGGGATGATGAATGTAGAACCGTACAATCCAAAGCCCATAATGAATGAAAGTATTGTGCCCACCCTAAGGTTGGTGTTGCCCAGTACTCTCAGCTCCACAATCGGGTTCTTTGCTGTGAGCTCGCGCCAGATAAAGAAGAAAACACCGAGCACGGCGGTAACGGCCAGGGCCGTAATTGTAGAGCTGGCAAACCAGTCATCTTCCTGACCGCGTTCCAGCACGTATTGCAGAGACCCAACTGAAATTGCAAGCAGAGCCATGCCCAGCCAATCGACTTCACTGGCTCTTTTCTTTTCGGCATATTTAGGGCTGCGTACAAACTGAAGTGTCAGCAGTGTTGCAACAATACCTATTGGGATATTGATATAGAAAATGTATGGCCATGAAAAATGTTCAACGATATAGCCTCCAAGTGGTGGTCCAAGGGTGGGGCCAATGATTACGCCCAAACCGTAAATGGCCTGTGCCATACCACGCTTCTCGGGTGGATAACTCTCTGTAATAATTGTTTGAGAGGTAACCAGTAGCGCGCCACCGCCAAGGCCCTGCAGAAACCTGAAAAATACCAGCTGCCATATGCCCGAGGCGTTACCGCACAGGAAAGAGCAAATGGTGAAAATGATGATCGATGCGGCAAAATAGTTTCTTCTGCCAAACTGTGCAGATAGCCAGCTTGTCATAGGCACGATGATCACATTGCCAATTGCATAGGCGGTGATCACCCAGCCAATTTCATTAAGTGTGGCACCAAGGTTGCCCTTCATATCATTCAGCGCTACGTTTACGATCGTGGTATCAACGATCTCCAGCAGAGCGCAAAAGATAGCCGTGATCGTTATGATCACCCTCCTTGATCCATATTCAACTAAAGATTCCTGCTGCATTTAAATAGTGTAGTTCTGATGACTGCTTTTTCGTTTACTTCTTAATCCCTGTTCAATTAATCGATATGCACGTCTATTACCACGTTCATGCCGGGGCGCAGTTCTTTTACAAAAGGATCCTTACCAGTGAATTCAATTTTTACCGGCAAGCGCTGCACCACTTTTACAAAGTTTCCAGAAGCGTTGTCTGGCGGCAGCAGTGCAAACCTTGCGCCGGTGGCTGGGGAGAAAGAAGCGACCTTTGCTTCGAAGTCATGATTGGGGTAGGCGTCTACATGAATGGTTACTTTCTGGCCGGCCCTCATTTTTGCCAATTGTGTTTCTTTGAAGTTGGCAACCACCCACGGGGCCTCGTCAGATACAACGCTGAACAATGTTTGCCCTATCTGCAGCAGCTGACCAGGTTGTACATTCACTTTAGAAACAAGTCCGTCGTCTGGTGCGGTAATTATTGTGTAAGACAGGTTCAGCATTGCGTTATCCAAATCAGCCTTTCTTTGCTGAATGGTTGCATTAGCTACGCCTACTTGTTGTCCGGTAGCAGCGCTTTGTGTTGTTGCAGCATTAGTCTGGTTAACAACAGAATTCCTCTGCCTTACCAGTACTTCCAATTGTTTGTCGGCAGACAGCTTTGCAGCTTCGGCCTGCTCAAATTGCTGCTGTGTGATAGAATGATCCTTTATCAGGTTCACGTAACGGTTATAATCCTGAGTGGCACGTGTCTGGGCAATCTTTGCAGCCTCTATCTGAGCATCTGCTGCCGCCACATTCGATTGAACTGTGGTGATATTTGCCTTCGATACCTTAGTAGTTGCTTCCGCAACATTTAAGTTGTTTTGTGCCACTGTGAGCGCTGCCTGTGCCTGTGCTACCTGGATCAGTTCGGTACGGTTATCCAGTATCACGAGTGTATCTCCTTTTTTTACCCGCTGGTTGTCCTTTACCCTTACCTCCATCACATAACCCGAAATACGTGGTATTACCGGACTTATGGCTGATTCAATTTGTGCATCTTCCGTTTCTTCGTGATGAAGGCCATGGAGATATTTTGTAAGTCCGAAAGTAATGCCGCCAAGCAGCAATACTATTAATGCTATTACGAATCCTTTGCTTTTCTTTTTAGGTGCTTCTGCCTGGCCGTGAGGAGCTGTATTTGGTTGTGTTTGCTGAGACATTTATATTGATTTTTATTAGGTCGAAAAATTGAATAGTAATTGTGTGTTTATGGATTGGTTATTTTTCAAGTAGCGTACCAGAGGTTTGCTGTAGTTTCTTGTAAGCTGCATATGCGTCGGCTTTAGAGAACATAAGGTTTAGTTTTGCCTGTAGCTGCATCACATCCGCTTCCAGTAGGTCGGTCGTTGTTACCAGGTTGTTGTCAAATTTGTTTTTCGTGATTCGGTAGTTTTCATTTGCCTGCTCTGTGGCTCTTGTATAAACCTCAATCTTCTGATTTGCGAGGATATAATCGTGGTAAGACTTGTTAACTTGTGTTTTGATCTGATCGGACAGCATGTTTTGCGATATCTGCGTCTGGTAAAGCCTTGCTTTTGCTTCAGCAACTTTTGCGCCGGTTTTCCATAAAGCACCCAGATTGTACTGTAGTCCTAAGCCTATGTTGAGTGCATTGGTGATGGTTAGGAAGTTGGGTATATCTGCTGCAACATATCCTCCTGTAAGAGCTATTCCAGGATAGTATTCGCCTTTAATTGATTTAACCGCAGATCCGGCGGCCTTCTCTCTTAACGATAATGCTGCAATATCTTTTCTTTTGCCAAGAGCTATTTGCTCCCATGCAATTGCGGTGCCAGCTTCTCCGGTACCGACAAACTCATTGTCAGGTACCAGCTCAGTATCTTCCGGCAGGCCAAGGAGCAGGTTCATATTGATATAGGTCATTGTCAGGTTGTTTTGCGCATCCAGCAGTGCCAGTTCAATATTAGATTGTGCCAATTGAGCCTTCAACAGATCGTTGCGAGCCATCAATCCGTTCTTTTCCAGATTGGTAAAGTCGGCGACGCGCTGTTTCTGTTGTTTCAGGTTCTCCTGTATTAACTCCAACGATTTTCTGTTTTTAAACAGATTGATATACGCATTGATCGTCAGTTCTGTTAGTTCCTCTTTGTTTTGCTCTGCATCTAATCTAGCAGCCTGCTCCAGAAATTTTGCAGATTCAACTCCGTATTTTATTCTAAAACCTGAAAACAAAGGTAGCGACGCATTTACCATGCCATAAGCCACCTGGTCAACACTGGGCATGGAGGATTTCGATTTCGATGTAGTATCCGTACTGCTGCTTGAACTTGTTTTCAGATCGATCTTTGGCGAAGACACCCTTAAGTAAGCCGCCGAAACCTTAACATCAGGCAAGCGATTGTTTTTAGATTCTTTGTATCGAGCCATCGCTTCATCTGCCTTTGAATTAGCAATTTTCAGTTGCCCGCTGTTTTTTACAGCCAATTGAATAGCCTCGTCTAACGGAAGGTTTTTTGTTTTCTGTGCCTGTAGGGTAGTACTGTTTGAAAACAATATGATACCCAGTGCTGCAATTATTATTTTATGCTTCATTTATCAGGAATGTTTTAAAAATGTTTTTCAGGTAGGTGCTTAGTTTCTTTCGTATGTGTTTGTTGAATTCTTCAGTCGGCAGGTCCGTCATATTATGGGTCTCGCGGTAAAATCTCTGCGAATTAATGACCTGACTCACAGTGCCGGTTATGGTTGCCATCATAAGCACTACGTCTACATTTTTGGCAAAGTCACCCGATTTCTGTCCTGCTTTTATCAGTTTCGTTATAGATGCCAGATTCTTCAGTTTTACTTCGTGAATCATATCGGTGATCTGTGTTCCTTTTTCGTTAAACTGCTCCCGCATCATTAGTTTATGAAACTCCTGTCGGCTAACGAACTTATCAACGTACTCATCGATGATCAGGTAGAACTTCTCAAGATGGCTTATTGCATCATTTTGCAGCATGTTCTCCACTTTTATGCGCATTTGGTTGGTTCTGTGCTCAAACACAGCTTCCATCAGTTTCTCCTTTGAGCCAAAGTAGTAAGAGACCATTGCAACGTTAATGCCCGCCTCATTCGCTATGTCCCGCACCGACGTGCCATCGAAGCCAGTTATCGAAAACAGTTTTTCCGCAGTGTGAATGATCGCTAATTGTTTTTCGTTGAATTCCATATCATTTCAATGTGATATACTTTCCCTGTTATTTAATTAGGATGCAAAACTAAACAACTGTTTAAAACTAAACAAACGTTTAATTGAATTTGTGAAAGATTATTCCGATGCGCCCATAATGGAAATTAATGGAGTCTGGAAATCAATTGGTTATACACCTATTACGGGTTTGATTTGTGCGCTTTTCATCGGCACGGTTATTATGTTCTGTCATTTAATCTGTTCTTGTTTTCTTTTGGTTGACTTTTAACCAATTTTGTTAAAATGATGATTGTCAGGAGTTTGCCGCAGCGTAAATGCTAGTTTTGTTGTTTAGAATTGAAAAATATTAGTTTATGTACAAAAAAAGAGGGTCTAGGAAAACGTTATTAACTTATTCAACGATAATTGCCGTTGGGTTGTTTTTTTTGAATGCATGTACGCATCCTGCTTATGTGTTGCCCGATAGTCAAAGAACAAATGATCCTGAGATTTGCTTTGAGCGGGATATTCTGCCCATTTTCATATCAAATTGTGCCATGAGTAACTGCCACAGTGCTTCCAAGGCAGAGAAAGGATATGTGCTGGATAACTATCAGAACATCATGCGCAAGGGGATAGTGCCGGGCAATTACGCAGCCAGTGCTATTTACCAGTCCGTGTCAGGTGGCAACGGGTCCGGCGAGGATGATGAAAAAATGCCTCAAGGGCTACCGCCTCTGAATGCGACACAACTAGACTTGCTTCGTCGCTGGATAGCTGCGGGAGCAGTTGATAATGGTGCCTGTACCACATCTTGTGATAGTAATAATTTTACATACAGCAGTGCTATCGCACCGATGATGCAAACTTATTGTGTGGGTTGCCATAACACATCTTCATCGCCCGGTGGAAGTTTAGCTGATTACGCATCTGTAAAGGCCTCAGTAACCGCAGGTAAGTTACTTGGCAATATTGCCCATACTCCAGGGTTTATTGCTATGCCGCCTACCAGTTTCCAACTCTCATCGTGCGAAGTAGCACAGGTAAGAAAATGGATCGCCGCTGGTGCACCAAACAATTGATCTCATCGCTTTTCTATTATGTAACGAAGGCAACCATTTACGGTTGCCTTCGCTGTTTATTATTTTTCGGTATTGTAGTCTTGCCTAGTTTGCGTATTCGCTCAGGAACTTGATGCGCATCATTTTCAGGTGTTCTATGCTTACGTCCTGATCTTTGAATTCTTCAAAGGCACTATCCATATTGTCATCCTGGCTGTTTCTGAAATACTCAAAAATGTCTTCCTGCTCATCTTCATCCAGTTCCTGCTCCAGGCAATAATCCAGATTTAGTCGGGTGCCGCTAGCAACAATGGTTTCCATTTCTACCAGCAAGTCTGGTAAAGAAAGTCCTTTGTTTTTTGCTATGGTTTCGAGTGGTATTTTCTTATCAATGTTCTGAATGATAAACACCTTCATGCCGCTCTTATTCACCACGCTCTTCATTACGAAATCATCGGGCTTCACAATTTCATTCTCCTCTACGTACTTGGATATCAGGTCAATGAATTTTTTGCCATAGCGTAATGTCTTACCCTTGCTCACACCCTGAATCTTCTCCAGCTCTTCAAAAGAAGTAGGGTAGTTAGTAGCCATATCCTCCAGTGAGTTCTCGAGGAAGATCACAAACGGGGGTAGATTTTTTTCACGGGCCACCTGTTTTCTCAGGTCTTTAAGCATTTCAAACAGAACAGTGTCTGTGGTTGCCGGACCGCCACTACCGCTTACTTCGTCGTCGTCACCCGCATTTTCTTCATACTGATGGTTGAGCGCAACCATTATTGAATAAGGCTTCTTTAAGAATTTTTTGCCTTTATCTGTGATCTTCAGCAAGCCATATTCTTCAATATCCTTCCGGATCATACCTTCCAGCATCATTTGCCGGATAAGAGAGTTCCAGAAGTTTGAATCCATTTTCATGATCAAACCTTTTCCAAAGGATTTTAGTTTATCATGCCTGAAAGTTTGTATCTGTGGGTTAGCTCTACCCAGAATGATATTTACTACGTAGTCTATACCAAAGCGCTCGTCCAGTTCTTCAATCGCATCCAATGTGATCTTTACGCTGTCCTTCACTTCCAGTTTTTCCTTCGGATTCAGGCAGTTATCGCAATGGCCGCAGTTTTCCTGTTTATACTCTTCACCGAAATAATGCAGCAACAGTTTTCTGCGGCATACACCGCTTTCTACATAAGCAAGCGTTTCTGATATCAGTTGGCCGCCCATTTCACGTTCACTCAGTGGCTTATCGCGCATCAGGTGTTCCAGCTTCTGTACATCTTTATGCGAATAATACAGCAGGCATTTACCCTCCAATCCGTCTCTGCCGGCACGCCCGGTTTCCTGGTAATAGTTCTCCAGCGATTTTGGGATATTGTAGTGTATCACAAAACGAACATCAGGTTTGTCGATACCCATACCAAACGCAATAGTAGCCACAATGACATCCACCTTTTCCATCAGGAACATATCCTGACGTTGCGAACGCAACGGCCCTTCAAGACCTGCGTGGTAAGCAACAGCGGTTATTCCGTTTGCTTGTAGCGTGTTTGCCAGTTCTTCAGTGGTTTTCCGGTTGAGCGTGTATATGATACCGCTCTTGCCCTTCATGGTGTTAATGAACTTTACTATGCTTTTAAGTGTTTGCTCTTTAGAGCCTTTAGGCACTATTTCGTAGTAAAGATTAGGGCGGTTAAATGAATCGATAAATATATTTGGCTCGTGAAGTGTCAGGTTCTTTACAATATCATCCTGAACCTTTGGTGTAGCTGTAGCGGTCAAAGCAATAATCGGAAGATCAGGATTGATCATATTGATCATGTCCCTGAGTTTCCTGTATTCGGGGCGGAAATCGTGCCCCCATTCAGAAATACAATGCGCTTCATCAACTGCAATAAAAGAAATTGGAAGATCTGAAAAGAATGCTATGTTTTCCTGCTTAGTAAGGGTTTCCGGTGCTACATATAGCATTTTGGTTTTTCCTTCTGTCAGGTCAGATTTTACTTTCTTCTGTTGTACCTTACTTAGAGTTGAGTTTAAAAAGTGAGCGATATTGTCGCTGGTACTGTAACCTCGTATCAGGTCTACCTGATTTTTCATCAGAGCTATAAGAGGGGAAACTATTATTGCCACACCATCACTTAGAAGAGCAGGTAACTGATAACATAAAGATTTTCCTCCACCTGTAGGCATGATAACGAATGTATCTTTGCCATCAAGTACACTCTGGATGATCTTTTCTTGTTCTCCTTTGAACTTATCAAATCCAAAGTATTGTTGTAATTCCTTTTTGAGATTTTTCTTAGATTTAGCTTTAGCAGCTTCCATACACAAATTTTAACTAAAAAGTTATATTCTATCGCTTCGATGAGTAAAGACAGGAGGTTTTTAACAGTCTGCGAATTTACGGAAGTTAAGGTAATAAATATTCTCAAAAAATGCAAGAACTATGTTATAAATCACATTTATTATTGATTAATTTCAACTGAATGATTTTCCCGGAACCCTTATTGCGTGCTGATTTGCTGTTGCGGATAGAAATGTACTTCAAGAGGGTCTGTGCATTCGTTTAACAGCGTTGTAATTGTTTTTTGAAACACAGGGTGTAGCAAATCGGGGGCAAGTTCTGCGAGTGGGATCAATGTAAATCTGCGCTCCTGAATGAAACCATGTGGAATAGTGAGTTCGGGTAGGTTAATCACCTGATCATCAAACAATAGTATATCTATATCCAATGTTCTTTGGCCCCATTTTACTTCCCTTTGCCTGCCTAACAGTTGCTCAATTTTGTGGATATCATTCAGCAATTCGAGCGGTTGTAAACTGGTTTCCAGTAATACGACCATGTTCAAAAAATCAGGCTGCTCATTCAAGCCCCATGCTGCTGTTTGGTATACTGCAGACCGGTGTACAATTTTCCCACACTTTAAATCAAGCTGCTCAATGGCCTGTTGCATCCAGTTTAATCTGTTTCCCTCATTGCTGCCCAATAACAGGTATACTTTATTCATCTGAGCGCAAAAATAAGCAGAGTTCAGGCTCTTTTATAGCAATTTTATTATTGGCAGGGTAATTAGGCCGTAGCCTAAATGCTACTGTAGCTTAGTAATTCGGCCGGTTTTTACCTCTTGGCCTTCCGTATCGAACAATGAAAGCTGATAGATGCCATTTGGCAGATAGCCAATATCTATTTGGTTGATATTCTTCAGATCTACTACTGTTTTGCCATCGATAGACATCAGTTTTGCTCTAACCGGCAGGCACCAATCTATGTAGATCATCGTAGAAGCAGGGCTGGGGAACACTCTAATATCATCTGGTGAGCACTCGAAATTTGTGATGGTCTGCGGCGGCGATGATGCCATGCAGTAAAATTGATTATTTACTTGCACCCAATAACTCCCCACTTGTGTTACAGTATAACTGTTTGTAGTAGCTCCGGCAATCGGTATTCCATTCTGTGTCCATTGATACATACTGTAGCCTGTTGGCACAGTGAGCGTATTTTTGTTTCGGGTAATTGTGGGCACTTCGGGTAAGGGGAGTACTGTCACCTGCCAGATAGTTGAATCTACGCCACAGGAATTCGTGACCTTATACATGATCGTATCTATACCCGGGATATTTCCGGTTACGTAAACATTGCCAGCCAAAGACACATTTTTGTTGAATGCAGACCATCTTCCGTTTGGCAAGGTGTCAAAAAACTGAACGGTCTGGTCTACACAAACCGAGTTAAAGCCAAAAATAGTACCGGCATTAGGCAGGGCATTTATTAATATCACTTTTCTGGCGGTATCATTCCCACAGCTAGTGTACTTAACAGCCATAATGGTATCTGCGCCAACCTTCAATGACTGAAACAATATAGAATCATTATTGAATGGAGTGAAGGAGCCTTTATTGTTAACATTGATCCATAGTGCTATTCCGAAAGTATCAGTGAGAACAATACTATCGCCAAGGCAGACGCTGCTGTAACCTGATATATAGCCGGCAGAAGGATACGCCTTAATGTAAATCTTCTTAAACGCAGTATCAGTGCCACATGAATTACTGATAGTATAAAACAAAGAGTCGAAGCCTTTGGTTGTACCGGTAAATTTCCCAAACGAATCTACAAACGCATTTAGATTGGCTACACCCCACAAGCCACCCGGTGTTGTATCAATATACGTATGAGGTGCCCAGGCACAGATACTATCGGGGCCTTTGATGGTGCCCGCGAAGGGAAGCGAATTGACGGAAAGTGTGGCTGTATCGAATAGACTGCCATAAGAATAGGTTATCGTTGCAGAACCCGCATTAATACCTGTTACTAATCCGGTATTTGAATCAACCTTGGCTATTAAAGTATCGCTGCTACTCCACCGTCCACCTATTATCGTATCCGTCATCAAAATCGTTGCTCCTACACATACCGAGGGGAGACCCATTATTAATGACACCGGCGTGAATACATCGCCCATGCCTCTACCCAAAACCTCGGAAAAGTAAATATCACTATTTGTATCCGCTACAATCGAGGAAGCACCATTGTGATATGCGGCATTCGTTGCTGTCCTTCCTTTGCCCGTGTGACTTGTTATGCCGTCACCCGCAATTGTGGTTATTATTTGAGCATGGGAGGAAAATGAAATCCCGACCAAGGTGACAAGAAAGTACAATAAGGTTTTCTTTATGCTCATTGAAATAGTAAAAGATACTACAGTATAAGGCGCAATTTATGCTAAAAACGTTAGTGATACCCAGAGGAGGGTGTCCAAAATCGTTAGAAACGTACTTGTGCCGCCATTTTGTTATCAATCTAACGCTAAAAATCCCCAAACTAATATATCGCATCAGTGTATCTTTGCAACTCATAACAAAAAGCCATAGTATATGAAGGAGTTTTTCAAGATGTTTTTTGCGTCCATGCTTTCTATCATTGTATTGTCCGTAATTGGCATACTGCTGATAGTGGGTTTGATATCCGGGCTTACCAGTTCTATGACCGAGAAGGAAACCAAGAAGCTGGAGGGTAGCATACTGGTGGTCGATCTTGGAAAACGTATTCACGAGCAGGGACAGGCTAACTCACTGGCTGTTTTAGGCTCGGGCGATGATTATGTTCCCGGCCTTTATGATATAACAAGAGCACTTGAGCAGGCTAAAACCGATGATAAGATCAAAGGGATACTGATCAAAATGAGTCCATCGCCAAATGGCTGGGCTACTTTGCAGCAACTGCAGCTGGCTCTGCGCGACTTCAAGACTTCCAAGAAGTTCATTTATGCTTATGGCGAGGATATTACACAGTCTTCTTATTTCGCGGCCAGTCCTGCTGACAGTATTTATCTAAATCCGGCAGGTGGCTTTGAACTGAAGGGTTTTGCAACGGTACTTGCATTCTTTAAAGGCACCCTCGACAAACTGGAATTACAGCCAGAGATATTTTATGCCGGTAAGTTTAAAAGTGCTACTGAGCCATTCCGTGCTGAGAAAATGAGTGAGCCAAACCGTCTGCAGATCCAGGCTTTTCAGTCGGGTATATGGAATCAGTATCTGGAGGGTGCTGCAGCATATGCGCATGTTAGTAAAGACACCATTCACCAATGGGCGCAGAGGGGTAGTGTTGTGTTTCCGGCGGATGCATTGAAGTATAACCTCGTTGCCGGTTTGTTGTATTGGGATCAGGTAGAACAGCGCCTGCGTGCAAAGACAGGAACACCGGAAAGTACTGCTATGAAGTACGTAGCATTGAACGACTATGCCGGTGCGCATAAAATTGACAAAAGAACCAGTGAGAATAAAATAGCCGTATTGTATGCCGAGGGTAATATAGTTGATGGAGAGCAGGACGATGAACACCAGATTGCATCGCGCACTCTGTGTGATGATATCATAAAACTGAGGAAGGATGATAAGATCAAGGCAGTGGTACTCAGGGTGAATTCTCCGGGTGGCAGTGCATTGGCATCTGAAGTGATTCTTCGTGAGCTGGTACTGCTGAAGCAAAAGAAACATCTCGTGGTATCTATGGGTGACTATGCAGCATCTGGTGGCTATTATATCTCGTGCATGGCAGATAGTATTTTTGCTTTGCCTAATACTATTACAGGCAGTATAGGTGTGTTCAGCCTGATGTTCAGCATGGATAAGTTGCTGAAAAACAAGATGGGGGTGAATTTCGACGGAGTTAAAAATGCACCGTATGCCGATGTGCCAACGGCAACACGCCCACTTACAGCCGAAGAAGGTCAGCGGATGCAGACGATGGTTGATACCATTTATAGCCTGTTTAAAAGGCACGTATCGGAGGGCAGAAAACTTACTCTGGATAATGTAGACAGTATTGCTCAGGGCCGTGTATGGACCGGTAGTGACGCTTTGGCAATAGGACTTGTTGACGGCCTGGGTGGAATAGATAGGGCTGTGACTAGCGTGGCAGGATTAGCAAAACTGAAAGATTATAGGGTAGTTACCTATCCGGAGCCAACTGACAAGCTGAACATGATTCTTAAGAAATTCAACAACAAAACTGATTCGAAGGTTGCGGTAAAAGCTGCGATTAAGGAAGAAATTGGCTCGGGTTACGAATGGTTCCAGAAGTTTCAGGATCTGAGGAAAATGAATGGCAATGCTATGATGGCAATGCCTTTTGTGCCGGTTGTGGAGTAGTTGTCCGTTACCAGACCTAAGAACTTATTTGTACTTGTGAGATTTGAACACGACCGTACCGTGCTTCTTCAGTATTTCGCGTTCCAGTAAACGCAGTTCCATGAACTTCTCCTGCATTACTTTAAGTGCTATAGGGTCAGTGACTGTTTTTAATTTCGTAGTCAGATTGTCCTGTATCACCAGTATTTTTTTCAATTCGAAATAAGACAGGGTGCTGTCTACATCATTGAGGTAGGTCATTGGGCCAACAACTGACTCGATATTATACTTTTCACGCCATTTGGTGCTGATATCCTGCCGGGGGTGCAGCAGCGAAGCCATCTTATCACGGGTGTCTTTATCGGGGTGATTGATGAAGTAATGGATTTCCGGCGTGGCGCTAAACCGCGCAAAGTGGTCGAAATACTCCAGGAATAGTTTCTGCACTACCAGGTCTTCAATGATATTCGGGTCTATGCGGTCTTCAATATGTTTGGCAATAGTGCCAAACTGTTCATCCGGCATATGCCCATATTCTATTAGTACCCGCAACAGTTGCCACTCTTGCAAGTCGCCGGTGTCAGGTAGTTTTATTTCACTTTCCTGCTCTACCGTGAGTTGCTCAGGATGGGGTAGTACTTCCTCTCTTCTTTGATGCTTCTGCTCATTTTCAATCCGGTCTCGGATGAACTTGTTGATGAGGTTCACCAGTCCGGCTTCATCAACATTCAATTTGGTGGCAGCCTCACGGGTATAGTGTGATTGCAGCGAAAAATCCTCTGCCCGATTGATACGTGAGATGCTCTCCGCTATTTCCTGCACCAGTTTTGAGCGTTTTACCGGGTCGGTGCCGGCATCTGCCAAGCCCACCTGCAAACGGAAGCTGATCACATTTTGCTTGTGCTCTTTAATGTACTCCCTGAATTTTTCCGATCCGGATTTCTGTACATAACTGTCCGGGTCTTCACCTTCGGGCAATAGTACCAACTGCACATTGAAGCTTTGGGACAATGCCATATCCAGACCACGAAGTGCGGCTTTAATACCCGCAGGGTCGCCGTCGTAAAGTATGGTCAGGTTTTTGGTCAGTTGCCCTATCAGCCGCAACTGGTCTTCTGTAAGCGAAGTGCCACTGCTGGATACTACATTCTCCACACCGCCCTGGTGCAGCGATATGACATCTGTATAGCCTTCCACCAACAGGCATTCATCCAGCTTGCCTATTGCCTGACGGCTTTGGTACATGCCATAGAGTATCTTGCTCTTTACATAGATCTCGTTCTCCGGGGTGTTGATGTACTTGGGCGCCTTCTCATTGCTCTTTAGTATGCGTGCACCAAACCCGAGTATACGCCCGGTTATGCTTTGGATAGGGAAGATAACCCTGCCACGGTACACATCGTGATACATGCCATTGCGGTTCTTCACCAGTCCGGCACGCTCTACCATATCTGCTTTGTAACCCTTGGTCATGGCAGCGTGGTAAAATGCATCGCCATGTTCGGGATTATAACCAAGTCTGAATTTCTCAATGATCTCCTTTCTGAATCCGCGCTGTTTAAAGTAGGATTGTCCGATCAGTTGTCCCTCCTCATTGTTCAGCAACGTATCATGAAACCACGACGCTGCGAATTCATTGAGAATGCGCAGCCCTTCTTCAGTAAGTTGTTTTTGCTGCTGCTCGGGTGATCGTTCTGTTTCCTCAAGCGTTATTTTGTAATGGTCTGCCAACCACCTGATAGCTTCGGGGTAGGTTAGCTTTTCATGCTCCTGCAAAAAAGTAACCACATTGCCTGCCTTACCGCATCCGAAACATTTGTAGATACCCTTGGCTGCCGATACATTAAAGGAAGGTGTCTTCTCGTTGTGAAAAGGACAATTAGCCAGATAGTTGGTTCCCCGTTTTTTCAGCCGCACAAACTGCCCGATAACGTCTATTATATCGGCGCGGTTCATTACTTCCTGTATGGAGGCGGGGGAGATCATTGGTGCGAAGATAGGTTCTTTCTAAAATTTCGCCCATGGATAATAGACCCATTTATGGCACAAAAAGTACATAACTCAACCCCTGTTGTTATTTTTTTACCACTAATGAACCCGCCATTCTATCATGGAGGGTCTGATTCCTGTCGTCCCAAAGCATCATGAAATAGCCAATGAAAAAGATGATTTTCGACACCAATTTACCGGCATTACGGCCAAGTGCCTTTGTAAACGCGATGGGCTCGCCTGTTGTACTTGTTACCTTCAGCCCTAATGCCTGTTTACCTATTGTAGCCTGAGCACGACTTGATTCCATAATCGCAAAGTAAAACAACGAGAGGGCGATTTGCAACATTTGTTGAGTGAAAGCCGCAGTTAGAAAATGACTGTCAATTAATCCATGATAAAAACTGTCTGCGCCAACAGATTTGCTTATCGACAAATTAGGAATCAGGAAATTAGAAATCAGCATATTGGGAATCAGCAATACCATTCCGTCCAGAAAGGCGGATGCAAACCGCTGCCAAAAAGTAGCGTACTCTACCGTTACTTCAGGAAATATTGAAATTTCAACTTCATTCATGCACTTCGTTTGAATAAAATTAGCTGTATATATCGAGATTCCAAATTTAGATAAAACAGACAATGGCTCTATTAGAGCCATTGCATGTTTTGTTTACCCCCTTAGTCTTATTCAGCGTCTTCAGATTCTGTAGTCTCTTCAGATTCTTCTTCTGAAAAGCCTTCTTCCTCTGATTCAGATCCTTCTTCTGAACCCTCTTCTGATTCGTTTTCGTCAGCGTCTTCTACTGAAGTGTCTTCTACTTCAATTTCGTTTGAAACTTCAATTGTTTCGTTTTCGTCTGTTGAAGCGACTGTTGACAATACTTCTTCTTCTGTGAAATTGTTTTCCATAAAATTTGTTTTTGTTGTTAGATGAACGATAGTGCAATTTATTTGCGGTGTATGAACGTAATATGAACAAAAACAAACATAACAGCATAGTAGCGATACCTTAATACAGTATCTATGTGTCAGCGGCAAAGGTGAAAATATTTATGAACAACTGTGGGGAAAGTGTTGTTGTATCTCTTTTTTGAGGCAATGTATAAGTTTTACCTTTGCAGTATGAATATCGAGGATATCCGTACTTATTGTTTATCGAAGCCGGATGTGGAAGAAGGGATGCCTTTTGGTGACACTGTGCTGGTATTCAAGGTAGGTGGCAAAATATTCCTGTTGCTGAGTTTGGATACTCAGCCGGTTCAGTTTAACGTGAAATGCGATCCCGACAGGGCTGTTGAACTGCGTGACCAGTTTGAGTGCATCATTCCGGGTTACCATATGAACAAGAAGCACTGGAATACGGTAATAATTGACAATACGCTTAGCGGCAAGCAACTGAAGGAGCAGATAGACCACTCATATGATTTGATATTTAAACCCAAAAAGAAAAAGTAATGAAAGGTTGGCTGTTGTGTGTTGTTTTTATAATGGGTTCATCGATGGTGTTTGCTCAATCGCTTATCCCGTTTGAATTCACATCAGAGGAGGAAAACAGGCTGATCAAGGAAAATGACTCGTTTAAGGTATATGTGTCTTCTGGCGATACATCGAATGCTGTTTGTATCAGCGAGGAATATTCTTTGTACCGGCTGCTCAGTAAAAGCGGGAGGACCATTGCTGCCGGCGGATTTATAATGGAGTCTGATAAGTTTTTGCAGGATGGTAAATGGACAACTTTTTACGAAAACGGCAGGATTAAATTGACAGGTTACTTTCAGCGTAACATACCGATTGGTACCTGGCAGGAATTCAATAAGAACGGCGGATTGAAAACAGTAAGCAACTATGGTCTGTTTGTGCAAAGCACAGGCGTTGCATCCTGCTTGTCTGGTACCTACCAGGAGTACTATAACAGCGGCAAGCTGAAAGTAAACGGGTTCTATGCGGGTTCGCTGGTAACAGTGCACGATACGGTGACCGTAACAGACCCTGTTACAGGACAGGATGTGATCAAGGTGATCAACCGCAAAGAACTTACGGGCGTAAAAACGGGTCGTTGGGAGTATTTCGAAGAGAATGGCGATCTGGAGAAAAAAGAGGAGTTATAGCCTGTAGTTTTTCAATCCTTATTTTGATAGGCATAAGCCGTATTTTTGGAGTATGTTATCCAATTGCCGCCTGTGGCTGATATTACTGTTCATTTTTCCACTGCGGGTATTTTGCCAAAGTAACTATTACGAGCCCGAACCTAAAGTGTTTGATGGAGGGGCTATACTTGGTGTTAACTTTTCGCAGGTAGATGGTGATACTTATTTCGGGTATCATAAGGTTGGCGTTCAGGTGGGTGGGGTAGTGTACGTGCATTTCACAAAAGTATTTGGTGCAAGTGTGGAACTGTTGTACTCACAAAAAGGGAGCCGGGGCGAATCTGTAAAAGAGTCGCCGGCTATTGGTACCTATGTGAGCAAGTATTTCATGAACCTAAACTATGCCGAGATACCACTTACCGTTCATGCCATAATACACACAATAGATGTTGAGGTGGGAGCGTCGTATGGTCTGCTTGTAAGTTCTAAAGAATGGGTGCAAACCGATCAGCAAGTGCTTATTGACCCAGATAAGAACAGGTTTAATACCTCAGATATTGACTATGTATTTGGAGTAGGCAGGCGGGTGTTCAAGAAACTATATGCCAATGTAAGGTACCAGTATTCTGTTACATCTATGCGCCCGCCCGAGCGCATACCGGTAGGGTTTGGATTCAACAACAACGGCCAGTTTAATAACCTGTTCAATTTCAGGCTTATGTATTACTTTTAGCTAACGGCGGGGTGGAATCCTTACTTTTGCTTATAATTCGTTGGTGTACTCAAATTTGCCTCATGTATAATACAATGACCTTTAGAAGTTATTTATCTGCTGCTTTAGTCACCATTCTTTTGGCCTCTTGTGCCAAAGAGGGTCCCACGGGGCCTACGGGTCCGGCAGGGCCATCTTATACAGGCAGTATCAGTGGGCATGTAATGCTTTTTGATAAGTACGGTAGTCCGGTAATTGGCGGCTATACAAGCGCGAAGCTGACGTTGGCGAGTGCTACCACCACTGTCAGCAACGGTGGTGCTGCCACACCCGATAATTCAGGCTATTACATATACAGTAGCGTTAAAACGGGCAGTTACTCTATTACTGCAACCAACAGTGGATACGGTTCTAAAATAATCAATAATGTAGATTTTGTATTAGGCAACCTCAACCAGGATATCCAAATATCTGCTATACCGGATTCATTCATTACCGGGTTCCATGCTCAGAGCAGCGCAGTCGGATTATATGATTCCTTGAATTTTAGTTATGCAGCAGATCCGCGTGTAAGGAATGCTATTCTGTTTGTAAACAGCAAAGCCAGTGTTGGTAATCTGCCTGCTAATTATCTGCTGAAGTATGTGGTGCAAATTCCGGCTAACACTCCGGGTGTTAAATTCATGATACCGCAGCAGGATCTCTTGAACGCGGGGCTTGCTACAGGTGCCAAGGTTTACTTCGCGGCATACAGCTATGTAATTGACGATAAATCTGTTTACGAAGATCTGGCTACCGGCAAGAGCGTCTATAACGCCGTATATCCTGTGCCATTCATCGACTCTGCATTAGTGCCGTAAGCACAGCAATTCAATTATTATTTCAGTTCAATTTATTGCATGAATAAAGAACGTCCAATTATACTTATTACCAATGATGATGGCATTACCTCGCCCGGCATCAGGGCGCTGGTAGAGGCAGTGGCAGATCTGGGGCAGGTGGTTGTGGTTGCGCCAGACAGTCCTCAATCGGGTATGGGTCACGCCATCACCATAGGTGATCCTTTAAGATTAAATAAAATCGATGTGTTTGAAGGCATTGACTCGTGGCAGTGCAGCGGCACACCAGCCGATTGTGTGAAACTAGGGCGCGATAAAATTTTGCATCGCAAGCCGGATATCTGCCTGAGCGGCATCAATCACGGAGCCAACCATTCCATCAACGTTATTTATTCGGGTACCATGAGTGCTGCTATGGAAGCGGCTATTGAAAATGTTCCGTCTATTGGCCTGTCACTCTTAGACTTTAAGTTTGATGCTGACTTTACGGTAGCGAAACAAGTAGCACGCGATCTGACCATTCGAATGCTGGCAACGAAGATGCCGGACCACATACTACTGAATGTGAACATACCGGTTACCACGCCCGATAAATTTAAGGGGACTAAGATATGCCGGCAGGCTCATGCCCGCTGGGCTGAGGAGTTTGACCACCGCAAAGATCCCCGTGGCAAAGATTACTACTGGATGACCGGAAAGTTCATCAACATGGATAAGAAGCCCGGCAGTGATGTAGAAGCACTGAAAGATGGTTATGCATCTATTGTTCCTATAGTTATAGACTTTACAGATAATGCCACAAAACAGTGGCTGGAAAGCGAATGGGCGGATATCAATAACTAATCTGATTGGTTTTGTCCAATAATTAAAACCGGAGTGTTGCTTTGAATATTTACGTATTCGCTGCAACACTCCGGTTTATTTTTTTTCATCTCAACTTTTAAATTTTCGCGCCGTCTTCTCTGGCTTTGTATGCCTTAACCTGATCGAGGGCATCGGGCACTACATCGCTGGTAATAACGATGAAGCTATCTTTTTTGGCATGCTCGAAAGCGTAATCTATAGCCTCGCTTTCTTTTCTGATGACTGTGATCTTTTTATTCGGATCAACTGAGTATATACCTTCTTTCATCAAGTCAATTATTTCGGTTTCGGTGCGGCCTCTCAGGTTCTTATCCTGCCTGATGATGATCTCGTCGAAAATCTTTGCTGCTACCTCGCCCAGCGAACGAATGTCTTCGTCACGCCTGTCGCCCACGCCTGCTATGATGCCCACTTTCTCTGTCGCATTCACACTAGCCAGGAACTTACCTATCGCCTGAAAGCCATGCGTGTTGTGCGCATAGTCTATCATCACTGAGAAGTCGTGGAAGTGGAACATATTCATACGGCCCGGTGTAAGGGCAGGTGATGGTACAAAGGTTTGCAATGCCTGCCTGATATCGTCTGTTTTGAAATCCTGCACATAGGCAGCCAGTGTGGCAGCCAATACGTTGGCAATATTGAATTCTGCCATACCCGAAAATGTGAGTGGAATATTGGTCACCTTCTCCACCCGTATTTTCCAGCCACCTTTCAGTATCGTAATGTATCCGTTTTCGTAAATAGCGGCTAATCCACCTTTTGCACAGTGTTTTTTAATGCGCTTGCTGTCCTCGTGCAGCGAGAAGTAAGCGACATTGCACTTCAGGCCATCCTGCATTTTGTAAACCAGGTCGTCATCAGCATTCAGTATCGCGTATCCGTTACGGAAAACCGTATTGGCGGCCACTGCTTTTACCTTCGCCAGTTTTTCAATAGTATCAATGCCACCCAGATCCATATGGTCTTCGGCAACATTAGTTACCACGGCTACGTCGCAGTTGTGGAAGCCAAGTCCTGCCCTGAGAATGCCGCCACGTGCGCATTCCAGCACGGCATAGTTTACGGTTGGGTCACGCAGTACAAACTCAGCCGATACAGGTCCGGTGCAGTCGCCCTTCATCATCATCTGATTCTGAATGTACACACCATCGGTAGTGGTATAACCCACTTTGTAGCCCATTTGTTTTACAATATGTGCTATGAGGCGTGTAGTAGTAGTTTTACCATTGGTGCCCGATACCGCTATGATCGGGATCCTTGCCGATGCTCCGGGTGGATACAACATATCTATTACCGGCTCAGCTACGTTGCGTGGCAGTCCATCGGTAGGGTCCAGGTGCATCCTGAATCCTGGAGCCGCATTTACTTCCAGTACGGAACCTCCGTTTTCTGTAATGGGTACTGAGAGGTCTTCGGCCATAATATCAATGCCGCAAATGTTCAACCCTATTATTCTGGCAATGCGCTCGCACATGAATACATTGTTGGGGTGCACATAGTCGGTTATGTCTGTGGCGGTGCCACCGGTACTTAAGTTTGCAGTAGGTTTCAGCCACAGTTCTTCGCCTTTTGCTATAACAGTTTCAAGGGTGTAGGCTTTTTTTGCCAGCATATCCATGGTAAATCCATCGACCTTAATTGCTGTGAGCACTTTCTCATGCCCGTATCCACGCCTTGGATCACTGTTCACAATATCTATCAGCTCCTGTACAGTATGTTTTCCGTCGCCAATAACAGCTGCGGGTGTGCGTAGTGCCGCAGCCACAAATTTGTAGTTGATCACCAATACCCTGAAGTCTCTGCCGGTGATGAACTTTTCACAGATCACAGCCCTGCCGTAAACCTTGGCAGCCTTCAATCCCTCTACTGCGTCTTCCCAGTTCTTGATGTTGGTGGTAGCACCCTTGCCGTGGTTGCCGTTTACAGGCTTTGTAACAATGGGGTAGCCGATCTTGTCAATACAAGCTTTCAGGTCTTCCTCATCATAAATGATCCTGCCTCTTGGTACAGGTATTTCAGATGCCTCGAGCAGGTTTTTGGTTTCTTCCTTATCACAAGCCAGTTCCACGGCAATACTGCTGGTGGTACTGGCAACTGTGGCTTGTATGCGGCACTGATTAACACCATAGCCTAGTTGCACCAGTGAGTGCCTGTTCAGCCGTATATATGGTATCTTCCGCCTGATTGCCTCTTCTACTATAGATCCTGTGCTTGGTCCGAGGCGTTCGTTTTCGCGGATCTCTCTCAGGTTTTGTATATCATCTGCCAGGTCGTAGGGTTCACCATTAACCAGTGCCTGGGCAATTTTTACTGCTGCTTTAGCGGTATATATACCTGCCTTGGCTTCCATGTAAGAAAATACCACATGGTATATGCCGGAGTCTTTGGTTTCTCTTGTACGGCCGAACCCGGTATCCATACCAGCCAGTGTCTGCAGCTCCAGTGCTATATGCTCTATTACATGCCCCATCCAGGTGCCTTCGTCCACCCGACTGAAAAAACCACCCGGTACTTCTTCTGAGCAGCGGTGTTCATATAGCGAAGGCATTAGTTGTTCCAGTCTTTCTCTGAAACCGGGTATCTTGTCGGTAGGTTTTTGCTCCAGCTCTTCAAGGTCCAGCAGCATTACAATCAGCTTGTGCCTGTTTGCGCTCCAGTAGTTAGGGCCAGACATGGCTTTTATATCAAGTATCTTCATTATTACAGCAATTTTAGGATAAGGTAATGAAACCTCCCTTCATATCCAAAAATCCGGGAAATTCAGTAGTTTTGACGTTTATTTTTAATAAAACAGGTAGACAAAATTGACATATCCTCAAGGGCATCTAATAGCAGTAGGCGGGTCGGAAGATAAAGGTACTGACCTTGAATTAGGCATTTTACAGCGCAACCGCCTTAATTTTTTTGAGCTAGGAATACTGAAGAACATTGTAAGCATGATAGACGGTACTGAACCGGTAGTGGAGGTTATTACAACTGCCTCTTCGATACCCGATGAAGTGTACCAGAATTATTTCGATGGATTTGGCAAGCTGGGTGTGACCAATATGGGCCATATGCGGATCAGGAACCGGGAGGACGCATCTAATCCCGACTACATGGAGCGCCTGAAAAAGTGCAACTGCATTATGTTCTCTGGCGGCAATCAGCTACGCTTGTCTTCTATTTTTGGAGGTACTGAATTTTTGAATCAACTCAGACATCGCTACGAAAATGAAAAATTTCTGATCGCGGGGACCAGCGCAGGTGCTATGGCCATGAGCAATACCATGATCTATGAAGGCAACGCCAGCCTTGCCCACCTTAAAGGAGAGGTAAAGATCACTACTGGACTTGGACTGGTGCAGCACGCTATTATAGATACGCATTTTGATAAAAGGGGCAGGTTCAACAGACTGGCACAAGCTGTGGCCGCTCAGCCGGGGGCAATAGGTGTAGGACTGGGCGAGGATACCGGCATTGTAGTATCTGAGGGACACATACTGCAGACCATAGGGTCGGGTACGGTGGTGATCATTGACGGGAAAAATATAGAGTACAACAACATAGCTGATATAGGCTTTGGCAAGCCGATCTCAGTAGAGAATATTATAGTGCACATCATGTCGAAGGGTGATCAGTACAATCTGGAGACACGCAAGTTTGTGGGAGCAGAGATAGTATATGAGGATGAGGATTAGGATTTTCCTAGTGTTGCTGGAGTTGTTTTTTTTACGCCAGTATGAAATTTTACCAGACGTGTATTATTCCGGGAATTACTCATGAACTTCTGGAGTAAGGAACTGTAGCGCTCCCGCTTACACTCGTGGAGATTGTATTTGAAACGGCTAGTTGCCTATTTTCTCTTCTTCAGTTGGTTTTCTTACCGTATTAATAAAGCAGGCCTCTATTGCGCCAAACTTGATGAAATTATCTCTTGCCTCAACTAGGCAAACCGAATTAGGGCCACCGTGATCTGACGTTTGTGATTCTTGATAGTAATCTTCTTCCCAAAAACATACTTCGCAAGTATCATAAATTTGACTAATCGTAAAATACCCACAGCACGCGCATGCACACTTTCCAAATCTATTTTTAGGTCTGTCTAGGTCCATTATTCGGGGCGTTTTTTTCAAAGATATTGGTCTTATTTTTAGCAGCAGCGAAATTATAGAGAGATGAGTGATCCTGCGGTACTCTCGCTCTATGTTGAGTCACAATCGCTTACTCCCTATAAATCTTCACTTCCATTCTGCCATTGCTGTTGCGGCAGGCGCGGTACATGCCTTCGCTGTTGAAGGGCATTTCTATGTTGCCGTTTTTATCTATGGCTATCAGTCCACCTTCGCCGCCAATTTTTACCAGTTTGTGCTGCACTACTATGTCGCAAGCCTCGTGCAGCGATAGTCCTTTGTACTCCATAAGGCAGGAGATATCGTAGGCAACTACCGACCGGATGAAGAGTTCGCCCACACCCGTGCAGGAGATGGCGCAGGTTTCGTTATTGGCATAAGTACCTGCCCCCGGCAACGGACTATCGCCAACCCGTCCGAACTTTTTATTGGTGAGTCCGCCGGTGCTGGTTGCTGCCGCCAGATTGCCGTGCATATCCAGCGCCACTGCACCTACGGTGCCGAATTTTTTGTCGGTATGGTCTAGCTGCACGACGTCGCTTGCCAATGCTTCCTGCCACTGCCGGTATCTTTGTTCGTTGTAGAAGTATGCATCGTCTTCAAATGCAATGCCTCTCAGTTTTGCAAACTTTTCGGCGCCGGCGCCACTCAGCAGCACATGGCCGCTATGCAGCATTACCTCTTTGGCCAGCAAAACCGGGTTTTTGATATTTGATACCCCGCATACAGCACCTGCTTCCAGAGTCTTGCCAAACATTATTGCCGCATCCATTTCGTGTTTCCCTTCGTTATTGAATACAGCACCCTTGCCCGCATTAAATAAAGGAAAGTCTTCAAGCGATGCTACTGCCACGGCAACAGCATCCAGACTGCTGCCCCCGGCGGCCATCAGTTCGTAGCCTTTATTTATGGCTTCGCTGAGTCCGTTTTCATATTCCTTTTGGAGGGCATCTGTCATGCTGCTGCGCAGTATGGTGCCGGCACCTCCGTGTACTGCTATAGATATTTTATTCATTTGTATGCTTGCTTTCCTTAGATAATTTGTAAAGTTAAGTTTGTAGCGGGCAAAACCCTGCTTATTTAATTGTTTATTCAACTCAATTTAAACGGCTTTTACTACATTTGCAATCGAAAAAGAACATTCTTTCCTTAATTATTACACTATATGGGTTATGTAAAAGACCTTTTTAAGCAAAAGGCAGATGAACAGGGCATAGAGATCAAGAAAATCATTGAACAGTACGGTAACAAAAAGATTGAAGATGTAACGTTAGCTCAGGTTTACCAGGGTATGCGTGGTATCACCGGTCTGGTTACAGAAACGTCGCTGCTGGATTCTAACGAGGGTATCCGTTTTCGTGGTTTTTCGATACCTGAATTGAGGGAGAAATTACCTAAGAACCTTGATGGAAAAGAACCCATGCCGGAAGGTCTTTTCTACCTGATGCTGGTAGGCGAGTGTCCTACGCAGGAAAATGCCGAGCATATTTCTGCTACATGGGCGCGTAGGTCGCATGTGCCAAACTATGTGTTTGATGTTATTGAGTCATTCCCTGTAGGTTCGCACCCTATGACGCAGTTTACTGCTGCCATACTTGCATTGGGTACCGAGTCGAAATTTGCGAAAGCGTATAACGAAGGTATCAGCAAGAAGGTGTACTGGGACTATATTTATGAAGACACCATGACGCTGATTGCGCGTCTGCCAAGGGTTGCTGCGTATATCTATCGCCGTAAGTATAAAAACGGCGATCACATACAGCCTGATGGTATGCTCGACTGGAGCGGCAACTTTGCGCATATGCTTGGTTACGACAGCGAAGGTTTTAAAGAACTGATGCGTTTGTATCTAACCATTCATGCCGACCATGAAGGAGGCAACGTATCGGCGCATGCTACGCACCTTGTAGGTTCTGCATTGAGCGATCCTTATTTGTCGTTTGCAGCAGGTATGACCGGTTTGGCTGGTCCGCTGCATGGTCTCGCTAATCAGGAGGTGATCAGGTGGATTGAAGAAATGTGTACCGAACTAGGTTCCGATGCTCCGACAAAAGACCAGATAGCTGCTTATATTAAGAAGACACTTACAGAAGGAAAGGTAGTGCCAGGCTACGGACATGCGGTGCTGCGTAAAACAGATCCAAGGTTCATTGCCCAGATGGAGTTTGCCAAAACACACTGCCCCGAAGACCCAACAGTGAAAACTGTGTGGAATATATATGAGGTGGCACCACCAATACTGGAAAATACAGGTAAGATCAAAAATCCATGGCCTAACGTAGATGCTCATTCAGGTGCATTGCTGAAGCATTACGGATTGGTTGAAGAGGAGTTTTACACTGTGCTGTTCGGCGTATCACGTGCACTGGGTGTACTCGCCAGTCTTTGCTGGGACCGTGCACTTGGATTCCCGATTGAGCGTCCGAAATCAATTACTACTGAATGGGTTAAGAAATTTATTGAGCAGAAAGAATCAGTTTCTTAATGAGCAATATGGTATTGAACGGCCATTAATAGTGGCCGTTTTTTTTTGAACAATAATTAGCAAAAGCAGATAGCATTAATAGCGATTTCGGCAAACAACAAAATCATTTTAAATACTTACAGTCATGAATAAAGGACCTATTTCTCAGTTTATAACACATCATTACCGCCACTTTAATGCGGCTGCACTGGTTGATGCCGCAAAGGGATATGAAACCCATTTGCTTGAAGGTGGTAAAATGCTGGTATCGCTTGCAGGAGCCATGAGTACTGCCGAGCTTGGTATTTCGTTTGCAGAGATGATACGCGCGGGCAAAGTGGATATCATTAGCTGCACCGGTGCCAACCTCGAAGAGGATATCATGAATTTGGTGGCACACACACACTACAAGCGTGTACCCAATTACCGCGATCTGACTCCGAAGGAGGAGTTTGAACTGCTGGAACAGGGATTTAACCGTGTTACAGATACATGTATACCAGAGGAGGAAGCATTCCGCAGGATACAGCGCCACATACACAAGATTTGGAAGGGAGCAGAGGAAGCAGGTGAGCGTTACTTTCCGCATGAGTTTATGTACAAGCTGTTGCTGAGCGAGGTTATGAAGCCCGACTACGAAATAGATGTAAAGCACAGCTGGATGATAGCTGCGGCTGAAAAGAATATTCCGATAATAGTACCGGGCTGGGAAGACAGCACTATGGGTAACATATTTGCTTCGTACTGCATCAAGGGTGAATTGAAGCCATCTACCATGAAGAGTGGTATTGAGTACATGATGTGGCTTACAGAATGGTATCGTGCCAATTCAAGTGGTAAGGGCGTGGGCTTCTTCCAGATTGGTGGCGGTATTGCCGGTGACTTCCCGATTTGCGTAGTGCCTATGATGTATCAGGATCTGGAGTGGCATGATGTGCCGTTCTGGAGCTATTTCTGCCAGATCAGCGACAGTACTACATCGTATGGTTCTTACAGCGGTGCTGTGCCTAACGAGAAAATTACCTGGGGCAAGCTGGATATTGATACGCCTAAATTTATAGTAGAAAGCGACGCCACAATAGTAGCGCCGCTGATATTTGCTTATTTGCTTGGCTGGTAATCTACCGGGATTGTAAGCTGGTATTGATTACTAATACCACCAACCAAAGCCAATTATTTCATCTCATTTATTCTTCAACATTTTCCGGAAATTGTGGGCAGTAATATTACTGTCCCACAATTATCCTGAATGTCTTTGTTTGTTCGCCTGCGCGTAGGGTGAGCAGATAAACTCCATTCGCAACGGATTTGTCCAGTTGGATCGTTTCTGTAAACTCACCATTTCTTGCAGTAAGTGTTTTGCCGTAGACTGTTTGGCCCACCAGATTCTTGATTTCGGCAGAGAGTTCATCATCGCTGGTAGCATTGAACGAACCTTTGACTGTGAATAGACCCTTGTTGGGGTTGGGCGAAATCTGAATGTCTCCTATCATGTTAACTGATCCGAGTGTAGTAGTGTTTACATTGATCACTGAATAGTTTGCAGCAACTGCCATGCCGCATATGTTGTCAGTAGTGATGATGCATGATACGGTATCATTATTTGCAAAGCTGCTGCTGGTGAAAGAACTATTTGTGGCGCCGGCAATATATGTTTGGTTAACCATCCACTGGTAGTTTACAACACTGCTGTAGCCCGAAACTGTGGCATCTAACTTAAGCGGCTGACCAGACATAACAGGCGTGCCATCGTACACTACTGTAACTCTTGGGTTAAGCGGACTAACCACCACCATCGTTGTTCCTGCATTTACGCTGGCAGGTAATGCACATTCGGCATTGCTGGCAAGAGTTACCGTTACCACATCGCTGTTAACGGGTACGTACGTGTAGTTGGTGCCTGTGGCAGCATGGTAGCCGTTCACTTTCCATGTATATACTGGTGCGGGACCACCGTTTACAGAAGACGCAGTAAATGTTACGGGTGTTCCGCTACATGTTGTTGATTCGGGTGATTTAGTAAGTGTTACTGAAGGAGCGACGTTAGGTGTAATTGAAACATCTGTTGTTCCGTTCATGCGCACCTGACAGTTGGTTACAGTATTTCCCGCCAGTACATTGTAGGTGGCTTCTGTAGTCTGCAAGCCAAAATCTATGGCACTACCCGTGCCTGTAACTGAATTGATTGTTGTGTTTCCTATCTTCAGCAGATATTCTATACCCGGCTCTGATAAACTGAGACCGATATGCACACCTGTTCCGCCGTTGCAGTAGGCGCCTCCCCCCGTTACATTAAATATCGTTGGCAGCGCATTTATGGTTATTTGTTTTGTTGTCTGGCATCCGGTTGGTAGCGTATAGGTAATTGTGGTCACTCCCTGCGCTACGCCCATTGCAGCACCCCCAGATGTATTAATAGAAGCAATCGAAGTAGATCCGCTCAGCCATGTGCCACCTGCGTCCGCATTATTGTATACTTCGTAAGCTCCTGCACACAAAGCACCGGCACCAGTTATCGAAGCCGGATTAGGATGGATCGCTACGTTTTTGGTTTGGAATATTGTTCCGCAATCGTTTGTTGTCGCGTAGGAGATAATGGTCGATCCTGCGGATAAACCTGTTACAGTTCCAGATGAAACAGTTGCAACAGAGTTGTTGCTGGAAGACCAGGTGCCGCCTGTTACAGCATCATTTAATACTGTTGTAGATCCAACGCAAACATCAGTCATGCCGGTAATAGCAGCTGTGGCAGGTAATAGTTTTACAAGCACCGATTTACTTACAGAAGCGATACCGCAAATGCTGTTCACTGTGTAGGTGACCAAAACTGTTCCTGCAGATATACTATGCAGCAGTCCGGCAGATATTGTTGCAATAGATGCATCGCTGGTGCTCCATGTGCCGCCGGTAGTGATGTCGCTGAGTGTAATGGATGCGCCTTCGCATACGGTTCCTAAACCAGTAATTGGATCGGCATAGGGTAGGGCATTAACTGTAATGGTTTTGCTGGCCACATAGCTGCCACAGCCGTTGGTTACGGTATAGGAAATCGATGCATTGCCGGAAGTAATTCCGCTCACAATTCCTCCGGAGGCTGCTGCTATAGCCGGATTGCCTGAAGACCATGTGCCGCCGGGTACAGCGTTGCTAAGTGTGATCGTTGAACCTGGGCAAACTTCGCCGCGTCCGATTATCGGTCCTGCACCGGGCAGCGGATTTACTGTTACGTACTGAATCGCATTTGTAGTACCACAGCTGTTAGATACACCATAAGTAATATTTACACTGCCGGCTGATACCCCGTAAACTACACCACCGGAAACCGTTGCTGCTCCTGCATTGCTGGTAGTCCAGGAGCCTCCCGGAGTAATGTCTCCCAATGTGATGGAAGAGCCGGCACAAACACTGGTGGGACCGGTGACAGGTGTATTTATGGGCAGGGTATTGACTATAATTGATTTCACAGCCACAGCGTTACCGCAGCCGTTTGATGTTGTATAATTGATATCAACAGTTCCTGTTGCAGTGCCTGTTACTACTCCACCAGCTACAGTTGCAATGCTGTTGTTGCTTGTTGCCCATGTGCCGCCTGGGATGGCATCGCTCAGTGTAATTGACGAGCCTGTGCAGACAGTGCCTGGACCGGTTACAGGAGCTATACCTGGTAGCGGGTTAACAGTAATTGTTTTGATTACGTTTGAGCTTCCGCAGCTGTTTGAAACAGTATAGGTGATATCAGCCACGCCTGCGGCTATTCCTGTAACCACACCTGTGGTTACAGTTGCTGTACCTGCATCACTGGTTGTCCATGTGCCTCCAGTGGTTGTATTTACCAGTGTTATAGAAGCAGCCGCACATACGCTGCCGGCGCCGGTGAGCGGTGCAACAATTGGAGGTGCGTTGACAACAATTGTTTTTGCAACAACAGATAAGCCACATCCGTTGGTAACAGTATAGCTGATGTTAGCTGAGCCAGCCGACACTCCACTAACCAACCCGCCGGTAACCGTGGCTACTCCGGCATTGTCTGTGGTCCATGCACCACCGGGTGTAATATCGCTAAACGTAACAGAATTACCTGCGCAAACACTGCCGGTTCCTGTTATTGGTGCTGCCGTGGGCAGAGGATTTACTGTTATGTTTTTTACAGACGATGCCGAACCACATACATTCGACAAAGTGTACATGATCGACGCAGTGCCTGCGTTAATTCCTGTTACAACTCCCGCAGCAACTCCGGCAACTGATCCGTCGGTAGTAGTCCAGGTGCCGCCCGTATTGCTGTTGGTGAGTGTAACAGAACTGCCTGCACAAACGCTGCCGGTGCCGGATATTGGGGTAGTGTTTGGCACCGTGTTCACTGAAATGACCGTAGATGTCGATTTGGCTCCGCAGGCGTTGGATACTGTATAAGTAACAGTATCAAGGCCTGCCACTAAGCCGGTAACTATACCACCGGCAAGAGACGCATTTGGGTTGCTGATGCTCCATATGCCTCCTGCAGTCATGTTAGACAATGTGTCGGTAGCACCGATACAAACCGAACCAGACCCGCTGATTGGATTCATGCCTATTGTATTTTGTACGGTATTGGTAAGCACCGCCGGGTTGTCGTCAAAGAATATGCCGGCGTAGTTACTTATGGGGGTACCATCAGCAAGACCGGGTTTGGTTTTTATGTTAAAGACTACCAGGCCACCGCTGTTACTGTGACGGGAGGTATCAAGCAGGTTGATATTCGGGAATTCGAATTTAACGATATTCTGGCTGCCGTTTTTAATATGCACAACGTTCATCGTTGCTGATGCAGCTTCGATCGTCAGGGTACTAAGGTCAAGATCAGATGAAAGCGTATCCATAACAATGATGTTATGGGCAGTATCATTACCTGTATTTTCAAATTGAATGGTATACTGCAGTGGAGTACAAGGTATTACCGGCCCGGCCGGACTTACTTCTATATCGTTGGGGTCAAAGGAAGTTCTAACAGTATCAACCTTAATTACTACGTTATTTACAGTATCTACATCGCCGGGTGGGGTGCCGTTAATAATGTATGTTGTCTGAAGAGTATCGCCTGGATGTGTCCAGTTAGCAAATACTGTTGGGTTTGGTACATCCAGCTGAAAGTTGATAATAGTTGCTGCACTAGCGTTAATATTATGAAGATTCCAGGTTATTTTGTTTCCAGAAATAGTTGCCGGTGCCGGAGTACTCCATGTGAACTTGTATTTCGGGCTGCAATACATGGTTAGGGTGCCATCTTGCGGTATGCAATACGAGTTATTAATAATTATATTCCCTTGAACAGCATGCCGGCCAGTGCTTGCTGAAGCATGTACTGACAAATCATATCGGCTGCCTGGTACGCATTGAACTGCAAAGTTCTTTGCTGAATAGCTTCTTGAGTCAGGTAATACAGTGTCATAAATAAAACCACCGGTAGGGCAGGAAACAATGAGGCTAGCCGGTATTTGTGTAACATGGAACCGGTATACAGTGCCAACCGGCCCAAGCGCTTTATAGTAAAATCCGCTGGTGGCACTGATGGTTGCCACAGGTATACCATTTGAGTCGACCTGTGTGGTAGTTGGCTGGGTCATTGACATCTCGCCGTTGTCGTAGTTGCAGTTATTATTGGCGTCCTGAAATAATCTTATAGGGAAAGTGTTGCAGTAGTTATACTCAAAGGTATATTGCACTGAATCCTGAGGTGATATCCCATCATAAAGCACCTGTTTTATATAGTAGTGGCCCGACTGGTAGTAATTATGGAACACATCGGCATGGCAAATGCCCGAAGTAGTGAGCGGCGTATTAACTGATGTACCATCACCGAACCAGGTAGTTACATTGAATGAAGAGGATACGCCGCAGGCACTCACGTAAAAATTAGGCATATTGCAAAGCGAATCATTGAGGCTGTGAGTTAGATAGGATGCCGCAACAACTCGTTTCATAGTAGAGTTGGCAAATAAACCTGAATTGCTGCAGGTAATCCGGCACCTGAAATATTGAGTTATTGAAGCAGTGTAATAATATGAAAAGTTTGTAGCGCCTGCAATATCAGCAAATGAAATACCGTCTGTTGAATTCTGCCATTGATAGGTAATGCCACAACCGCCTGAAGGACCTGAAAGGCTAACTGTGACATTGGTACCCGGGCATACCCAGGAAGCAGAAGATATTGCGGCACCACCAGTGGGGAGACCGGCACAGAACGAAGGTATAACGGAAATGCTTCTGGTTTTATAACATCCTGTTGAGCTTACGTAAGATATAGTGACAGAACCGCCGGAAATGCCGGTCACATTCCCGCTGCTGTCTACCGCACCTATAGCGGGGTTACTGCTAGACCATGTGCCGCTTGGACCGCTGGCCAGAGTGATAGTTAAACCTGCACATACTGAAGAACTGCCACCAATTGTGAACGGGAGCGGATTCACTGTTTCAGAACGTGTAGTAAAACAACCACCGGGCAATGTGTAGGTAATTGTTGTAACGCCTGACGTTATACCATATACAAAACCGCTGCTGGGATCAACACTTGCGATTAGAGAGCCGCCGCTCCAGGTGCCGCCCGGGGTGGCATTTGTTAAAGTTGTATAATATCCATCGCAGAATGAAGAAGGACCCGAAATGGGCGCTGGTGCAGGTACTACCGTAACTGTACTGGTTGCATTGCAGCCTGCGTTAAGGGCGTATGTAATGGTAACCACCCCTGTTGCTACAGCAGAAACGATCCCGTTGCCAGAGCCAACAGTGGCCACTGATATATTACTGGATGTCCAGGTGCCTCCGGAGGTAACATCGGTATAGGTTGTGGGATTTGTTGAGCACATAATGTTTGGTCCGGATATAGCGGCTGGAGCAGTTACCACCGTGATGGTTTTTATTGAAAAGCATCCTACAGGAGGAATGTATGAAATTGTAGCTACGCCCGTTGATACAGCAGTCACAGTTCCACTCGCTGAGCCAATGGTGGCTACCGATAAATTACTGGATGTCCACATACCGCCGGGTCCGGCAATAGTGTAGGTGGGCGTGCTGGATAGGCAAATATTAGAAGGACCTACAATTGTACCTGATGAGGGGAGGATAGAAACCGTTACAGTGCCAGCCATATTGCTTACGCACCCGGTGGTAGGATCTATCGCAATCACAGTATAGTTGCCGGCTGTGGTAAACGTTCCGAAGCCCAACGGTCCTCCGAAGCCGGCACGTGCTACACCTAATGGCGTACCGCCCAGATAAAGCTGATAATTGGTACTGAAATTACTCCCCGACAATCCAATTGAAACACCGCCGCCGCCCGAGCAATATGCCCCTCCTCCCGTGACAGCATAAGCTGTAGGCAAGGGGTTAATTGAAACCGTTGCCGAGCCTGTCATTGTTGCCGTACAACTGGTGCCGGGGTTGGCAACGACGGTATAATTTCCGGCAGTTGTCTGCAGCCCAAAGGAAAGTGTAGAACCTCTTCCTGCTACCGGAGTGCCTACCGCAGTGGAGCCTGAAAACAACTGATACATTACACCTGATTGCGATCCGGTCAATCCAATTCCAACACCGCTACCGCCCGCACAATAAGCACCGCCACCAGTCACCGAGTAGGCGGTTGGTGCATTAATTACAGACACACTCTGAGATGAAGAACAACCCGAAGGTAATACATATGAAATGTTGGTTGTGCCAGTTGAAACAGTTGTAAGCGAGCCGGCCGAGCCGATTGTGGCAACACCGGGGTTGCTGCTGGTCCAGGTACCGCCCGTTGTGGTGCAGGTATAAGTAGCTGATGTGCCGACACAAACGGTAGTTGACCCGGAAACAGCCGCCGGAGACGGGTTGACCGTTATAGGAAACGTCGCAAAGCTGGCACCTACAGTATAAGTAAGCGTGACTGCCCCCGAGAATACACCAAATGCTACCCCACTTGAACTGCCGATAGTGGCAATTCCATTGTTGCTTGAACTCCACGTGCCGCCGCTTGTAGGGTCAGTGTATGTGCCGGTTAATCCTGGACAAATAGTGGACGGTCCTGAAATAGCTCCGACCTGCGCTGTCGACGTAAATGCAAAGAACAGGGTGACAAGAATGAGTAATAGGTTCTTCATGATTTTCGATTTAAGTGTGTATATATAGATGATCAGGTATAATAAATAGGCGTAAAATAAGGGGAAATTGTTAGTAAAATACAAATATTTAATTGAACAACATATGATTTAATTTAAATGTATTAAAAATAAAGTAACTGTTGGTTTCTGGGGAGCTATTTCCCTACTGCAGGCATTGTATCTTTTGCGCCGTCTTTTAGCCATTTGCGGTAACTATCCCTGATCCACATCTTAATTTCAAGATCACTTGCCAGGCGGGCAAAGTTGTACGGCATGGGGTAGGCATACATAAAGTGACCAATACTGTCGCCGGTAGCACCGGTCAGCTTTTCCACTATTTCCGGATTGTACTTAGTGTCTATGAATTTCTCTGTTTCACCGGCATGAAAGTTCTTCTGAAACTCAAATATCCGCCTGGAATTCTTGTTAAAAAGCTCGGCAATTGCAGAGACGGGGCTGCTGATGGGATTCGAATGCTCTCTAAGCAGCGGAAACTTGTAAATACTTGCCCGCTCTGCTGAATCCATCTGGTATTGGGTTAGATGCCCGGGCCGTAGCCTGAATTCTTCCAGTTGGTATTCGGTGGGTTCCAGTTCTACATTAAGCGTTGCTACCAGTATGGCATCGGGGCAGGTGAGCTGCTTGTTCTTGAAACCCACATAGGTGAACGCTATAATATCGCCCGGTCGGGCAGCTACCGTATAGTTTCCTTTTTCATCAGTTGAGCTGCCCTGCTGGGTCCTGACATTCACCACAGTAACCGGATACAGGGGTTTACCTGTACGCCCGTCTTTAACCACGCCATTCACCGATTGTGCATGTGCATGAAGTGAACATAAGAGCAGGAAAAATACAAATAACCTCAAAGGCTTTATTTATTGTCATAAAGCTACTGTTCCAAAGCTAACAGAGGCTGCTTTGCGGCTAATTTGGGAATATTTTAAGAAAAGAAAATGTGAAATTGGTGCGGTCAGACAACCTTTTCTATTTTGTAATTCTTGCCGTTAAAGGTAAACTCATAGCCTGCTGTCTGGCCCATAAGGTTAGAACCTATTGGCGAAGCAGCTGATATAGCGAAGAAGGTACTACCATCTACTTTCAACTGGCCCGCACTGATGGCTACATAAAAATTACCATTGTTGGTATACACCAGCGAGCCGGGCGCTGCAATAGATCCTTTCTGTGCAGGTATGATCAGCTCCAGTGCTGTTTTCATTTTGTTCAGTTCATTCAGCCGCACCAGGTTCAGGTCTATTTCCTGCTGCATAGATTCTCTGCCTGTTTCAAACTTATCGCCGGCACTGCTTTTGGTGTCTTCGTTGGCTGCTTCCTGAGCCGCCGCAATGGCTGTTTTGACGTCTGTTTCGCGGTTTCTGAGATAGGTGGCGCAAAGTATGTATAGTTGTTCTTTAAGCGTTGACATAAACTGCAAATATGCTGTTCTATTAAAAGGAGTTCGTAATAAAAACCGGAAAAATACCAAAGAAATGGTTAGCGGCAAAATGGTAACTGACCATCTGTTTTATTAGTTTTGCAGCACATGCGTATACTTATGGTTTGCCTGGGTAATATATGCCGTTCGCCAATAGCGGAGGGGGTGCTGCGGCATAAGGTGCAGCAGCTTGGTCTTAACTGGCAGGTGGAATCTGCGGGCACAAATTCTTATCATACAGGAGAAGCTCCACACAGATTCTCGCAGAAGATATGTTTAAAACATGGGATAGATATTTCGCAGCTCAGAGCTGCGACTTTCACTGCTGCCGATTTTAAGAAATATGACCTGATCTATGCTTTTGCTGATGACGTTTATGATGAGATCAGGAGGATAGGAGGTGCACGGGCAGATATGGGTAGGGTAGGCTACTTTCTGAACGAACTGCATCCCGGCAAAAACGAATCGGTACCTGATCCTTATTACGGGGGCGAAGACGGCTACAAAATTGTGTACGATATGATAGATGAGACCTGCGATGCCATCGTTGAAAAATACAAACACCTTTAAGGTTATTTCTACTTTTTACTTTCTATTTTTGACAAAATATGTCTAAACCATCCATACCACAAGGCACCCGCGATTTTTCGCCGGCCGAAGTGCGCAAACGCCAGTATATATTTAATACACTCCGTCCCATTTTTGAATTATATGGTTTCCAGCCGCTGGAGACTCCATCAATGGAGAACCTGATCACTCTTACCGGCAAGTATGGAGAGGAGGGTGATCGCCTGATCTTTAAAATTCTGAACAACGGACTGCACGAAAAAAAGGAAGAAGACAAAACAAAATTCCGGCTGGAAATTGATAAGGTACTGAGCAAGTCGTACTCATCTCCGGCGGTAACAGAAAGGGCACTTCGTTACGATCTTACCATACCTTTTGCACGCTATGTGGTGATGCATCAGAACGAACTTGCTTTTCCGTTCAGGCGATACCAGATGCAACCGGTATGGCGTGCCGACAGACCGCAGAAGGGTCGCTACCGCGAATTCTGGCAATGCGATGCGGATGTGGTAGGCAGTACATCGCTGATCAATGAAGCGGAACTGCTGTGTATCTATCAATCTGCATTTGTGCAACTGCAAGTGCCGGTGGTTATTAAAGTGAACAGCAGGAAGCTGCTTGCGGCACTGTCTGAAATATGCAGTATGCCCGATAAAATGATGGACATTACCATCGCCATGGATAAGCTGGACAAAATAGGCTGGGTAGGTGTAGCCAATGAACTAAAAGAAAGGGGCATAGCTGACGAGGGTATCTGGCAAATTGAAAAGGTGATCAATGTAACTGGTAATAATGATGAAAAGCTGGCGGCGTATTCGGATATAATGCAGCATAGCACATCTGGTATTGAGGGTATTAATGAATTGAGCAAAACACTTGCTTACTACCAGGAGTTGATGGGTGGTAACGGGCCGACGGCATCAAACATTGTCGTGGATATAAGTCTGGCACGTGGGCTCAATTATTATACCGGTGTTATTGTAGAGGTAGTATGTAATCACCCCGATGTGAAAATGGGCAGCATAGGCGGCGGCGGTCGGTATGACGACCTGACCGGGCTTTTTGGTTTGAAGGGATTATCAGGAGTGGGTGTGTCATTTGGTGTGGATAGGATTTATGATGTGATCGAAGAACTGGGTATGTTCCCGAAGCAGCTGGCGGAAGGCACTCAGGTAATGATAGTGAACTTTGGTGGTGAAAATGAAACATATGCATTAAACATTTTGCAGCGTTTCCGCGCCGACGGTATTGCAGCAGAGGTATACCCCGATGCAGCTAAGTTTGACAAGCAAATGAAGTATGCCAATAAACGAGGCATTGCGTATGTAGTGCTGCCGGGAGATGAAGAGCGCCAAAAGGCAATGGTGAGCCTGAAAAATTTCACGACCGGTGAACAAAAACTGTTGTCGGTAGCGGAATGTATCGGGTCTATTAAGGCAAGCAATTGATCAAACGCTGTCGTTAATTTATAATATCGAGTACCGCACATACATGGTATTCTTTGTGCGGAGCAATGGCAACACCCATGTGGCGGTAAGTTCGGAATAGTGTTTCTCTGTGTCCGTGATTTTCATAGCCGTGGTCGATCAGTAGGGAAACGATCATGCCCAGCGGGCGTGGCAGTCCGAACACACAACACTCGCCGTAACAGTATTGTTTCTTCTTACATTCCTCCGACTGGCGCGTATGGGTCGAAAGTCCTGATGTGCCTAATTCGAAAGCATGGCATTGAGCGCCGGCAAATACCTGTGAGTCGGGCAGGAATAGGGGCAGCGGCTGCATGGTGTCCATCTGCTTTACCAGTGATTTGTAATAGTCATCTTCGGTGGTATCGGTATGCTGGTCTATTTCTGCGGCGTAGGGCAGCACTGTTTTGCTGAAAAGTTTTGGGTTCATTCTTGCCAGGTTCATTACGTAAATGAACATTTTCTCAGAGTCGTTGAGGTAGGTGGAGCCTGCGGCCGTATTGCATACTTTGTACTTAGGGTTATCCCATTCTTTCGAATATATTGCTAGTGGCGAGTGGGTTTTGTTTTGCGCCCTTGCAAAGGTCGCCAGCAGCAAAAGCAATATGAACAGGAGGTGCTTCATTCGGTCAGTTGAAATCGAGAACAGTTACCGAACCATATGCCTTGTGCGGCTGAAAGGATGGGCTCATCACCTTGTAGCCACCCAGGCATATCTCGCGGTGACCTAGTGAAGTTACACCCTGATCAACCAACAGTTCCAGAATTATGGCTACAGGCTCACTGATACCATACTGGCAACACTCACCTCTGAAAGTCATCTTCTTTCTGCACTCGGCTGTTTGACGATCATGACCTACATAGCCGGTTTTGCCGGATGAAGCAGCATGGCATTGCGCACTTATCCAGCACTTCTGATCGGGCTGCAGAATACCCAGCGGCTCCATGCCCGACATCAGTTTCACCAAAGATTTGTAATACACTTCGCTGGAAGTATCAATGAATGATGATACGGTATTTGCTTGCAGCACAATAGTTTTGCAAAACAACTTAGGATTCATTCGTGCCAGGTTCAGCACATAAATGATCTCCTTTTCTTTGGCAGAGAGGTAGCTGGCATTTGCGGCCGTATTGCACGCAGTATACTTTGGGTCGTTCCACTCATCTGAATACCGGGCAAGGGGATTATGCACTACCGGATCCTTAGCCAATACAGGCAGGGCAATGATACAAAGCAGCAGAATTCTGAACAGTAATTTCATCTATGGTATTTTCAGTAAAGGTAATTGATGATTAGATGACGGCAATACCACTTTTGGGGTATTGCACATACAATTGAAAATGCAGGCGTTAGCAAGTGGCAGAAACTTTAGGCAAATCACTCAAAACTCATTTCCTTTATTGTCTTATGCTCTGTGAAGTCACTATAGCGTATCCAGGTTGGCTTGATCTTAAAATGTACAAGCCCGGGCCATGTTTCAGTGCGTTCTCTGCCATCAGGAAAAGCTTTGTAGTAAATTTCTCTGTACGCATCATCAGACGGTTCAGTTAACTCCATTGCTTCACCCTCGTACTGCAATGTCCTTGCGTCGCTCCAGCCAATAACCAATGCCACTTTTGGGTTCGACAAAATGTTGGCGTACTTTCTTGATGTATTTACTGTATCAAAAATGATCTCCAGATCTTCGCTTACGGCAACGCCAATTAAAGCCGCTTCGGGTTTGAGATTGTTGGCGATAGAAGAGATAACAGCATATTTATGTTGCCGGATAAAGTTGTAAATAAAATCCCTTTCCATTATTCAGAATTTGGAATGAACTACCCAATACAAATACCCTGTACAATCGCTAATCCAGCTTCAATACCGCAAGGAAGGCCTCCTGTGGCACATCTACACTGCCTATCTGCCTCATGCGCTTCTTACCTTCTTTCTGTTTTTCCAGCAGTTTGCGTTTACGGCTGATGTCACCACCATAACATTTGGCGGTTACGTCCTTACGCATCGCAGAGATGGTTTCGCGTGCTACAATTTTGGCACCTATTGCAGCCTGAATAGCGATCACGAACATCTGCTTGGGCAGCAGGTCCTTCAGCTTGGTACACAGCTTACGACCAAAATCCTGAGCGCGGCTGCGGTGTATGAGCGCACTAAGGGCATCCACTGGATCGCCATTCAGCAGTATGTCCATACGGGCAATATCGCTTTCGCGGTAGTCGAGCGGATTGTAGTCGAATGATGCATAGCCGCGGGTGCAGCTTTTAAGTTTATCGTAGAAGTCGAAAACGATCTCGGTAAGCGGCATTTCGAAGATCAGCTCCACACGGGTAGGGGTGAGGTAGTGCTGATTGATGAGCAAACCACGCTTGCCCAGACACAAGCTCATAATGTTGCCTATATAGTCGGGCAGGGTAATGATCTGCGCCCTGATGAACGGCTCCTCGATCCTGTCCAGACTGGACGGGTCGGGCATTTCGCTCGGGTTATTTACTACTATGGTCTTGTTTTTGTCGCGTGTTTTGTAGGCATGGAAGCTTACGTTGGGCACCGTAGTGATCACGGTTTGGTTGAACTCGCGTTCCAGCCTTTCCTGTATGATCTCCATGTGCAGCATACCCAGGAATCCGCACCTGAAACCGAAGCCCAGCGCCTGACTGGTCTCCGGCTCAAAGGTCAAAGATGCATCGTTGAGCTGCAGTTTTTCCATGCAGTCGCGCAAGTCTTCAAAGTCGTCGGTATCAACCGGGAAGATGCCCGCGAATACCATCGGCTTCACCTCCTGAAAACCTTTTACGATCTCCTGAGTAGGGTTGATAACGGTAGTGATGGTATCACCCACCTTTACCTCCCTGGCATTCTTGATACCTGTAATGATATAGCCCACATCGCCCGCCTTTACATCGGCACGTGGAGAGAGGGCCAGTTTCATTGCACCCACCTCATCGGCAATGTATTCTGCATCGGTATGTATGAATTTGATCTTGTCGTTCTTTTTAATAGTGCCGTTGATGACACGGAAGTAAGCGATAATGCCTCTGAAAGAATTAAAAACGCTGTCGAAGATAACAGCCTGCAGCGGGGCGGTAGGGTCGCCAACGGGTGCCGGTACGCGCCCAATGATCGCCGCCATTATCTCTTCAATACCAATGCCGGTTTTGGCACTCGCCAGAATTATATCTTCCGGCTTGCAACCTATCAGATCCACGATCTGGTCGGTTACTTCGGGCACCATTGCGCCGTCCATGTCTATCTTATTGATCACCGGTATGATCTCCAGATCATTATCTAGTGCCAGATATAGGTTGCTGATGGTTTGTGCCTGTATACCCTGGCTGGCATCAACGAGCAGCAATGCGCCTTCGCAGGCTGCAAGCGCGCGACTTACCTCGTAGCTGAAATCTACGTGGCCGGGGGTATCGATGAGGTTGAGTACGTACTTGGTGCCCTTCCATTCATAGTCCATCTGAATGGCGTGGCTCTTGATCGTAATACCTTTTTCACGTTCCAGGTCCATATCATCTAGTACCTGTGCCTGCATATCCCTTGAGGATATGGTTTTTGTGAACTCAAGCAAGCGGTCGGCCAGGGTACTTTTACCGTGGTCTATATGGGCGATGATACAGAAATTGCGAATGTTTTGCATATAATTTTAAGAGGGTGCAAAGGTAAGGATTTAATGTGCTAATGCGGCATCATTGTAGGGTGAAAATTGTGATGTCTACTCTATTACTCTAACTATTTTTTCTGCAGGTTACATTAATAACATTTTTAACAAAACACACACTAGCATTTTACTATATCTCCAATCAATTCGCTGGTAGGTCAGCCTAATGGATAAGCGAGTTGTTCTGAT
>CAIKOJ010000217.1 GCA_903829015.1 uncultured Bacteroidota bacterium | reverse complement strand
TGCTAAAAGTAGTAAAATTTGAGCGAAGCGTTTTTGAGTACATATGAAGACCTTAAGTATAGTGGGTTTGACATTTTAGGCTTTATCTTTACCATCATGTTATCATACAGTCAGGCGTTTTATGGGTTGAAAGAGCGGTTGCAGCAAATGTATGAGGCCAGTGAGGCGGCGGCTATAAGCCATTCTTTCATGGAGTACCTAACCGGTCTGGGTAAACTAGACAGGCTGGATAAAAAAGATGTGCTGTTAACAACAGCTCAGCAGGAACTATATGAAACCAAAACCAAGGAAATTGCCGCAGGTAAGCCGATTCAATATGTTACCGGCAGTGCTTGGTTTATGGGAAGGGAGTTTTGCGTGAACGATCATGTGCTGATACCCCGGCCCGAAACTGAGGAATTGGTAGAATGGATCGTAGAAGATGTAAATAAACGTCGTCCAATTTTGAATGATCAGGAAAGGGTTCTTTCGGTACTGGATATAGGAACAGGTAGTGGGTGCATACCCATTTCCCTGAAGCTGGCTTTGCCCGGGGCTGAGGTAACCAGTTGCGACATCAGTGCAGATGCGCTCTCCGTAGCGAGAAATAATGCATCCAAGCTACAATCAGAAATTTGTTTGATACAAACAGATTTTTTAGATGCAAGTGACCACAATAAACTGGGCATGTATGATGTTATTGTGTCTAATCCGCCATATATACCGGTATCAGAAAAGGATAGACTAGATAAGAATGTAAGGGACTTTGAGCCGGGAATTGCACTTTTTGTACCCGATAGTGATGCGCTTGTATTTTACAGGGCGATAGCGATTTTTGGAAAGGAGCATCTGAGCCGGAACGGCTATATTTATTGCGAAATGGATGCGGCACATGCACAGGAGTGTAAGACGTTGTTTGAGCAGTTGGGTTACCAAGACGTGTGCATAAAAAAAGATATGCACGGGAACTGGAGGATGCTGAGAGCTGGCGGTAAGGATGAAAGTTTAACAAGTTAAGGTAGATAAGCAAATGATCAGTTTCAGCAAAAAAGATAAGGTGTTCATTGGCATGGTAGTGCTGGTGCATGCTGTGTTTTTTTTATTGGCTTGTGTATTTAAGCGCATCTACATGGGCGACTCATATGAGTATATCTATGAGGCGCTCAACATAAAGCGGTACTTTTTCTTTTATAGTGGTAACCCGGCAATGCCTATTGTACCCGAGTATATGACACAGCGCCAGCCGTTGTATCCTTTGTTTTTGCTGGGCGTATATACGTTTGCAGTCAACAACTGGATAGTGCTGTTATTGCAAAACTGCATCTCAATAGTCAACGTCTGTTATTTACGAAAAGTAATTTCCAGAATGGGATATGACCAGAAGTATGACTGGGTATTATTGTTGTTGGTTATTGCTTATCCGGCTCAGTTTATCAATGCCAGTACCATAGCACCTGATATTTTGCTGCAAACATTTGCGCTCATGTATTTTGGGAATTTCCTCGCATTGTTTCAAACTAAGGAACTCAGGTACGCAATATACATTAGCCTGGCGATGATGGCTGGTATGATGGTGAAGCCGGTATTGTATCCGTTTACATTGGTGCATATAGTTGTGCTGGTTGCTGTTGGGCTGCAACACAAGGTTTTGTTGCAGCGAACTGTGCTGATTGCAGTTATGCCGCTTATGGCAGTGCTGCTTTACAACTACTGGAATTTCACAAGAACCGGCAAGTTTCACTTTACGAGCAATCAGGCATTCAACGCCAGCTACTATTATTACCCATTCATCAGCAGTAAAGAAGGTGCCGACAGTGCAGGCAGATACCTGGCGAAGGAACGGGACGCATATAGTCTGATTCCGGAATACAAAGACAGGTATGATCATGCGAACGAAAGAGGAACGGAATTGCTTAGGCAGAACTTTTTGCCGTATATGGTTTTTCATCTGAAGAACAGTGCCAGAATATTCATAGAGCCGGGTAAGGGAGAAATGGATCTCTTTACCGGTAGGCTTACTTACGGCAGGCTATACAGCAAGGAGCAAACCGGTTTTTATGCCACCTGGAAAGCAAAGGGGCTGGCGGGAATGGGAGATTATGTGAAGAACAACCCATCATTGTTTTTTATTGGGCTGGTATTTTTATTCAATTGTATCAGGCTCATAGGCTTAGTGTTGTTTTTGCGCAGCAGACAGATACATTGGCTGGTAAGGATGTTTGTATTTATGTTTGTGGGGTACTTCGCACTTGCTGCCGGACCCATTGCAAACACACGTTACTTTTTGCCGGTGTCGTTGATTGCGATTGGCTGCAGCGTAGTGGGGTTGTCGAACCGTGGAACAAAAGAAATGATCTAAATGAAAGCTGCGTTGGTTAAATACTACCCCTTCTTTGTATCAGCGGTGCTGATGTGCCTGCTGTTGTGGGTTATTTATCCGCATTACCAATATTATATAGACCCCGATGGTACTGCCTACCTGACCATATCGCAGCGATATGCCAATGGAGATTACCTGAAAGCCATTAATGGGTACTGGAGTCCCTGGGGCTGCTGGCTCACGGCATTGTTAATAAGATGTGGTATGGCAGCTATACCGGCATCGGTTGTTATCAACTCGTTGGGTGCGGTTGGGTTTCTGTGGGTGGCACAATCATTGTTTCTGCGGTTTAATGTTACCGGAAAGCTGCAGTGGATGATGTCTGCAACGCTGGCTGCATTTCTTTGTTATGCAATATTCCATCAGTCTTTTGATGATCTTTGGGAGTGCTTCTTTTTACTAAGCAGCCTCAGGATCATGCTGTCCGGCGATTTCATTCATCGACCGGCTTTGTGGGTGCTAACTGGCGTAATTGGAGCGCTGGCCTATTTTGCCAAGGCGTACTCCTTTCCGTTTTTTATACTGAATACAATAGTGTGCGTGTATCTACTGACGAAAGGTGATAAGTTCTTGTGGGTCAGGATTTCTGCAATAGCAGTAGGTGTCATGGTCATCTGCGGCATGCCGTGGATTTGGATACTTCATAGCAAATACGGAATATGGACAACGTCTACTTCTGGTACGCTCAATACAAGTTGGTATCTGGTAGGGCATCCGCACTGGAAGGAAGGACTCGGACCGCTGCTGCCACCAGCATACAGCGACAGCCCTTACTACTGGGAGGATCCGTGGATTGCCAATGGTGATACCCCTCATTTCTGGAATTCGTTCTCGTTATTCGGGCTGCAGATACTAAGGGTGGGGCTCAACTGCTGGAAATTTCTGGTGAGCCTTTTTCAGCTGTCTATATTTTTCCCATCGGTATTTTTGTTTGCAGTATTATCCTTGTTTCATAAAAAATTCAAGACGCTCTTCAGCTCCGATATGCGTATCGCGGTAGTTTCTTTTCTGCTTTTCCCTGCCGGATATTTTCTGGTTAATTTTGAGCCAAGGTACCTATGGTATATGCTACCATTGGGTATGATCTTCGCAACTGTTATCTATTCTAAGTATTTCGCCCGTAGTCAGAACGTCTTATTCCATGCAATATTTATTGGGTCTTTCCTTTTCTTTCCTTTCGCCGGTATGACCGAAATGTATGATGAGGGAGTGAGAGAGCACCAGATGGCACAGGAACTGAAGCGGTGCAATATTCAAGGGTCATTTACGTGCCTCACAAAGCCAGGTTTAGAGAACCAGCGGGCGGAGCGCCTGGCCTATTTTTCGGGCAATGCGTTATACCGCATACCCAAGCCAGGTATATCGGCTACTGATCTGGCTAAGGAGATCAGCAGGTACCACATTAAATACTTTTTTGTATTTGGTGATCACCCTGAACAGCAGACGAAGGATTTAAGCGAGCTCCATCTCAAAGAAATTACTGGTTGTAATATCAGCGGGCTTAAGGTGTATAGCTTCGAATGATTCCTTTTTTTGAAAGGTCAATAGAAAATATTGCCGTTGAATTCCTCTTGTAGCAGCCCAGCCATTCTGGCTTTGTCGAAAAGAGTGGCTATTGCTTTTCTGCCTTTTTCGCCTAGGTCGGTTGTGTAGTCGTTTACGTACAGATTTATGTGTTTGCGCATCACTGCTTCCTCCATCTCCTGTGCATTGGTGGTAACGAAAGACGACAGATCAGGATAGTGCTTCCACGAATATGCCAGGCTTTCTTTAATGATACCATCTATGGTGGCACTCAGCTCTTTATCAAAGCTGCGGCGAACTACAATGCCACCCAACGGAATGGCCGCCTGGGTTTCCTGCTCCCACCAATCACCAAGGTCAATCAGTTTCTTCAAACCTTTTGAAGCATAGGTAAAACGGCTCTCGTGAATGATCAGTCCTGCATCGAACTGGCCACTAAGCACTGCGGCTTCTATCTCGCTGAAAACCAGTTCGGTCTTATTTTTTGCCTGTGGCACAGCAAGTGTAAGCAGCAGGTTTGCGGTTGTATTGTAGCCGGGTATTGCTATCTTAAAATCGGCCGCATCCTTTAGATCAAGTTGCTTTGCAGATATCAGCAGCGGACCTACTCCCTCACCCAGTGCACTGCCGCTGTGCAGCAATGCGTATTTATCGGTGTTATGAATAAAGGTATTGTAACTCAGTTTAGTTACGTCCAGCCTGCCCTGTTCAGCCCATAGATTAAGGGTTTCCACGTCTTCCATCACGAAGTCGAATGAGATGCCCCTAGTGTCGATGTGACCATTCACCATTGCATCGAAAATGAAAGTGTCGTTGGGGCAGGGACTGAAGCCAAGTGTTAGTTTCATAAATGGCAGATCGGTTTTAATTTTGGTTATGAGGCTTGCGACCCACAAAGTTCGATAAAATTCCGAAGCCAGTTATTGAGATTAACTATAGCGTCTTTCATTTTCCATTGGCTTTTATCTCTGGGAATTACGTAGTTCGATATGGCTCTCACCTGCGCAAAGGGTAGGTGCTCCCGCAGGCAAATCTCGTGCAGCGCTGCACCTTCCATACTTTCTATGTCTGCGCCAAATTTTTCTTTCCTCAATTGTATCGTCTGCTCATTGCCGCTCACTGTATTCACTGTAAGGCCGGATACATGGGGCAGGTTGATCAGGTGATGAGTCTTTGGGTTCACCAGCTGACTATCGGTATACGGAAACGTATTGGCTTCCAGCAATCCTATTTCGAACAGGCTTAGGTAGTTATCGTGGTCCTGCGCGCCGAGGTCGCCGTATTGCTCGGAGTTTACAAATACCAGTTCGCCAAGAGAAAGCTTCTCAGTAAAACTACCTGCAACACCCACCTGCAGCACAAGGTCGTATTTATGTGCCTGCAGCTGTTTGGTTAAAGCATAGGCAACAGCGGTAGTGCCCACTCCGGTAATCAGTTTTTCTACCCGTAACGGTGATTTTCTGCCGTTCTGGTCGGCAAGATCAGGCAGGGGTAGTAACTCACCTTCGGTTGCGGCAACTATAAGCAGATCCATACTGCAAATAAGCACTTTTTTGTCAAAACCGTTCAGTAAGCCTACTTTTGTACTTTAATTACGGAAAATGGTATATCTGACACGTGTAGAACACTTTAACGCTGCCCACAAGCTGGAAAACAAAACCTGGACAGACGAGCAGAACAAAGATGTTTTCGGGAAATGCGCCAATGAAAACTGGCACGGACATAATTATGAGCTGCATGTAACCATAAAAGGGGAGCCTGACGCAGAAACAGGGTTTATATATAATGCCAAGACGCTCGGCGAACTGATCAGAGATGTGATAGTGGAGCGCGTAGATCACCGCAACCTGAATCTGGATGTGGACTTTATGAAGGGCAAATTTACCAGTGCAGAAAACTTTGCTATGGGGATATGGAATGAGCTGAAACCGCACATAGAAAAGGGAACAGTGAAAATGCACAGAGTAATGCTCATTGAGACCCCGAAAATTTACGTGGAGTATTTCGGATAGTTATTTTCAATAGGCAGATTAAATAATAGGTTAGCTTCTATTTTTCGATTGCCGTTAATTTTGCCGTCTAAACATTCGCAGCCGTGGCATACCATAAGACTGAATATTTCGATCAGGACATTACCGATAATCTCAAAGACTGCTACCGCTCGGTACTCGAAAACCTGGGCGAAGACCCTGAGCGGGAAGGATTGCTAAAGACGCCTGAGCGTGTGGCAAAAGCCATGCAGTACATCACCAAGGGCTACCAGATGAATGCCGCTGATATACTCAATTCGGCGAAGTTTCATGAATCTTACAGCGAAATGGTGTTGGTGAAGAATATTGAATTGTATTCGCTGTGTGAACACCATATGCTGCCATTTTTCGGAAAAGCACACATAGCTTACATACCCAATGGTGTGATCACCGGACTCAGTAAATTAGCCCATGTGGTAGAGTGCTTTAGCCGGCGCCTGCAGGTGCAGGAACGCATGACCCACCAGATACTCGATGTGATACAGGAAACCCTAAACCCGCTGGGTGTGGGCGTAGTAATAGAGGCGCAGCACCTGTGTATGATGATGCGTGGTGTGCAAAAGCAGAATTCAGTAACAACCACCTCAGCATTCAGCGGCCAGTTTATGAAAAACGAGACCCGCTCCGAATTTCTGAAACTGATCTCTCACGATCTAACTTAACAATGGGATAAAGTAATTTTACTAAATTGCACCCATGGCATTACCTAATATATTTGAAAAAAGCGTAGCTGATGGCGTGGTGGCACGCATCAATAACCTAACTGCAACAACGCAGCCTAAGTGGGGCAAAATGACTGTGGGCCAGATGCTGGCACACTGCAATGTGACCTATGAGATGGTTTACGAAAACAAGCACAAAGCTCCTAAAGGGCTGATGAAACTGATGCTGAAGCTGCTGGTGAAAGGACTGGTGGTGAGCGAAACGCCCTACAAGCACAACAGCCGCACAGCACCTGCTTTTCTGATGACCACCGAAAAGAAATTCAACACAGAGAAGAACAGGCTGATAGAGCATATTACCAAAACACAGGCGCTGGGGATGAAAGCCTTTGAGGGCAAAGAATCTAATTCGTTTGGACCGCTGAATGGTACAGAGTGGAACAATATGTTCTACAAACACCTGGATCACCACCTGTCGCAGTTTGGTGTATAGTTGAGCGGTCTTCTATCTTTCGGTGTAATGGATATTAAATGCTCCATCGGTGGCTTCTGCCATCAATGCGACGCTAAACACTTGCATTGTGCCGGCTAAATTCGATTGTCAGAAACAAACAGAGATAAAAAGGGGCTGAGATTTGTGAAAAACCTATTTTAGCTTACATTTGCATCCCTTTGAATGAATAATCAATCGGGACGTAGCGCAGCCCGGTAGCGCACATGGCTGGGGGTCATGTGGTCGCTGGTTCGAATCCAGTCGTCCCGACTAATGAGCACTTACGATTTAGTCGTAGGTGCTTTTTTGTTTGCTCAAGAGGCAGTAGTAGTAAGGTTTTCAGGAGTTTTCACTTTCATCTTAGTTATACAGGTATCCCACCCTAAAAGAGGTGTTTTTGGCACTTATGGTAGTCCACACGGGAGACCACAGGTAGTCCACTTTCCAATCTGAAAACGACCACTTTGTAATCCATAAGTAGTCCGCTGGTAGTCCAGTTTTCGCACCTCTTTTTCCAACCTCAAAACATACTAAAATGGATAATCCAAGCTTCAACATATATTTATATTTAAGAAAGACAAGACCAGATAAGGAAAACAAATACCCGGTTTATATACGCATCAGGGTAAACAAAAATAAGATGGAGTACCCATCAGGTCAGTATGTTCATTCGAAGCATTGGGATGATAAGAAGCAGAAAGCCCACAGATTCAAAGAAGCCAGTACAGTAAATGGTATGCTGGATACTGCCAAGGCAAATATCAATCAGGCAATATCACAACTCTATATGAGTAAGGCAGAAGTAACACTGGATAACATCCGGTTATTGCTGAAAGGTGAGGCTGTACAGGAATCCCATACATTCATCAAGGTTGCCCAGGAGCATAACGTGAACTTTGAAAAGCAGATAGGTAAAAAATATAGCCAGGGCAGCTACAAAAATTATAAGACCACGCTGAAGTACCTGATTGAGTTTGTACCAATCTACAGCGGCAAGAAGGATATAGACCTCAAAGCGGTAAACTTTAGGTTCTGTGAAGCATACTTCACCTATCTTACTACTGAAAAGACCTGCCACGTTAACGGTGCCAATAAGCAGATACAACGGGTAAAAAAGATCATTAACTACGCCATCAGATCCGGCTACCTGCAGAATAATCCTATGGCTGCATTTAGCATTGAGTTCACACCCGTGAATAAAATTGCATTGACCATGGATGAGATCAATAGGCTAGCCGGTCTTGAATTACAAAGGCAGGTATTGAAGGATGTTCGAGATGTGTTTCTACTGCAATGCTACACTGGTTTATCTTATAGCGACATTAAACTGCTGTCCAAAGAGCATATACAGGCCGGTGATAACGGCACATTGTGGATAAGGATGAAGCGGCAGAAGACCAATGTAGCTTTCGGTGTTCCTTTACTACCGGTGGCACTCAAGATACTGGAAAAATACCTGATTGATACTGAACCGGATACACCGTTGATGCCCGTCATATCCAACCAGAAAATGAACCAAAATTTAAAGCTATTGCAGGAGTTGGCTGGCATCCCCAAGAACCTTACGTCCCATATCGGTCGGCATTCCTTCGGATCTACCATAACGCTGAATAACGGTGTGCCAATTTCAACGGTTTCCCGTATGCTTGGCCATACCAAAATTTCTACCACTCAGATTTATGCCAAGTTGCAAGACAGTACCATACAGCAGGATATGGCAGAATTGGAACAGAAGCTACGAACCAATTGAATCGGTACCTGATACCTATAGCCCTATCATTTCTTCTTGCTTTTTGTAACATCACTAAAGAATGTCAGGATTTCGCAACTTAATACCCGTTTCTTTCTTGCAATGTATGGGTTAAG
>CAIKOJ010000216.1 GCA_903829015.1 uncultured Bacteroidota bacterium | reverse complement strand
CAACCAATTATACAGCCAACGTACTGGCTTCTAATGGATTTATTATGGAAGTTTTTTCAAATAAAGTAGATACGTTAAAAACTAAAATTGCTAAAGACTTGTTTACAACAGCCCTATTTATTGAAAAAGATACACTATGGAGTCAGCAGATAGAGCAAATCTATGTGAATGCCAATGCCGAATTCGAACTAGTTCCTCGTGTAGGCGATCATAAAATTATACTGGGAAGCACAGACTCCTTGGCAACTAAGTTTAACAATTTGCTGCTTTTTTATAAAAAAGCACTACCAAAAGTTGGCTGGAATACGTACAAAACAATCAACCTAAAATATGCGAACCAAATTGTTTGCGAAAAAACAGATGCGGATAGCACAATAAAAAAATATGCGGCCCGTCTGTCACCCCCCACTATCTCAAAAACTACATCTCAAGATCAAGATACAGTAAACACATTAAAACGATAGTTATGGAAAAGTCGATCTCTACTTCAGCCAAAAGCTTGCCTATAGTAGTAGGTTTGGATATAGGAACAACAAAAATATGCGTGACTGTTGGACGTCGTTGCCACAATGGTAAAATTGAAATTTTAGGAATCGGAAAGGCTGATTCTGCCGGCGTAACTCGAGGGGTGGTTTCCAATATCCAAAAAACAGTTCAAGGAATTGTGCAAGCCGTAGAAACGGCAACCTCACAATCAAACGTAGATATTAAAATTGCAAACGTAGGGATTGCTGGTCAACATATTAAAAGTCTTCAGCACCGAGGTATCTTAACGCGTAAAGAACTCAATACCGAGATTCAACGCAAGGATATCGACAAGCTAGTTGAAGATATGCACAAGCTACTGATGCCTCCTGGCGAAGAGATTATTCATGTATTACCACAAGAATTCACGGTTGATAATGAGCCTGGGATTAAAGACCCCATCGGCATGGCAGGTGTACGTTTGGAAGCAAACTTCCACATCATCTCAGGTCACGTCAGTGCCGTGAAAAATATTTTAAAATGCGTCAATCAAGCTGGTCTCGAAACGCAAGAACTGATACTAGAGCCACTAGCCTCCTCCGAGTCCGTACTAAGTGATGAAGAAAAAGAAGCAGGTATTGTGCTGGCTATTGTATTGATAAGATGGGTGTCGCTTGTGGTTTCTAAGTTACCGGCATCGCCACTTTTGTTTGTGGCACCGAGGGCTTAATTACTATTCTGCTGTTTCTGGCCATACTACCCGAACAAACTATACCACTGGTTAACAAAGCACTTATTATTCAGGTAATACTTTTATCGGTATTGGTCATGATGGTTGGCTTAATGGCAGGTAAGAAAGAACGTTCTACAAAAACACATTCCGCCAACTAAAAAAATTTTCCTTCTTGGCGGCTTACACAAGCAGGTATATATTGCACGCATGGAGGTATTCGGTATAGCTGTTTCGTTTATCATTTTCGCGCTTACCTTAGTAGGGGTAGCGGTGTTTCATGCCAGAACGTTACAGGTTGCGCTCACCGGTTTGGCACTGGTGGTGGCGTACAAATTTTTCTTTACCGATTTTAGTTTCATCCATCACGCGCAGCACGAATGGAAAGACTTACTGAACCTTTTCGGCTTGTTATTAGGCTTTGCCATTCTTGCTAAATATTTT
>CAIKOJ010000215.1 GCA_903829015.1 uncultured Bacteroidota bacterium | reverse complement strand
ATATTCTGGCGATATTCGGTGTTTTAGTATCTTAGTATATCAGTTGCCATTTAAAAGGGGTACTAAACATGCTCCGAAAAATTTGTGATTGCAAACGAGATCAATGTTGTACATAGTATTCGAAAGTGTTCCAAATAACAGTTGCCTCCATCTAAAATGAGTTTAATGATCGATAGGGTTGGGAAGATAGCGGGAATCTGTATTTTACTCATTGCACTGTTTTTATCATTGAGAAACGGCAAAAAAATACAAACTACGTTAGTGAACAATAAATTTATTACTACTGGTTTTTTGGAAGAAAAGTTATTTCACAATGTAAAGGCAAACGGAGAAATTTTCAGATTTACTTATGTGTATAAGGGTGTAAAATATATTGGCTTGTCATCTTCATATGCATTACCCGGAAATGTAGATCTGACAAATAGGATTATTAACAGATGCTTCCCGGTAGTATTAGACTCCACAAATCCGCAGAATAGTGATATTCTACTTTCTGAAAGAAAATTCAAAGAATATGAAATTGAATATCCTGACTCTTTGAATTGGATAAGTTCGTATGTATATTAATTGCCCTGCCGGTACATCTACATCTCAATCAAATCTCTGATCACCACAGATGAAAGCGTGGCGCCGAAAGTAGCAGGGAGGTAAGATATAGTACCGTAAGCCGATTTCTTGAAGTTGGAGCCATCAGTACGCATGATCGATTTTTTGTCGGGTTCCTCGGGCGAGAATACAACCTTGATACCGTTCTTAATACCTTCCTGCCTCAGTTGTTTGCGAATTTGCTGGGCAAAAGGGCAGTTGTATGTCTTGGATATATCAGTAACGTGTAGTTTCGTAGGGTCCAGTTTGCCACCTGCACCCATCGAACTCACCAGTTTCAGGTTCTTGGCATAAGCGGCTTTGATAAGTGTCAGTTTGGGTGTGATACTGTCAATGGCATCTACCACAAAGTCAAACGGAGCACTGAGCAGATTGTCCACCATGCCGGGCATAATGAACTCCTTGATCACATGCAGTTTCAGTTCGGGGTTTATTTGAATTAATCGTTCGCCCATCAGGTCGGCCTTGCTCTGGCCATGGGTAGTGGCAAGAGCAGGCAACTGCCGGTTACGGTTGCTGGGGTCTACAACATCGCCATCCACTATGGTCATTTCGCCAACTCCGGCCCTGCAGATAAATTCCGCAGCGAACGAGCCTACGCCACCCATGCCTACTACAAGTACATGGGAGCGGTGTAGTTTTTCCAGGTTTTCTTTTCCTATAAGAAGTTCGGTGCGCGAAAGCCAGGCGGTATCAATCATTGTTCTGGGTAGTTGAAAACTTTATTAAAATTCTGCTGTAGCTGCAAAATAATATCTTCTTCAGAAATATTGCGAATGGCGGCAGCTTTTTTGTAAACGGTGGTAATATCGATTTGTGCATCATCTGTTTCAAGAAAGAACATCTCGGCTGGTACCTGCTTCAAGGTAGCCGCTGCCGGAGAGAGGTCGTTAAGTATAGCGGCACCAAAAGAAAGATAAACGCCCGCTGATAGCAATCGATCAGCTACCCGCTCGTTCTTGTTGAAGCCATGTACGATAACAGGTACCGATGGTTTTTCAGATCGTAGTATGTTCAGCAGTTCGTCATAGGCCCGCACGCAGTGTATAATAAGCGGCTTGCCAAGGGTGTTAGCAATTTGTATCTGTTGTTTAAAAACCAATGTCTGTAGCTCCCATGGCGTGTTGCAAACTTTGTCAAGACCACATTCGCCAATTGCCAGCACATTGGGCAGCGCTGCATATCGCTGCAGTTCATCCATTAGCCCGGCGCGATCATTCAGATACCATGGGTGCAGTCCAATACTGCACTTCATGCCCGTAGCCGCCCTACTGAAATCTGAATAGAAATTCAGCATCTCAAGATTGGTAGACGGTGTCGCCTGCGGCTGATGGGTATGTATGTTGATATACAATTGTTGGCTGTCTGAATTCAGATGCGAAGATAGGAGATTGCCAAATTGGAAATCACTTACGAAATGTACTCAGCCGTATTAGCTGACCTTTGTCCAGAGTTTCAGGTGGTCACTAAAGTGTGTACTTTGCAGTAAGTAACAACCCGGTACTTCCGGCGCCGATAGCCAGTAAGTGGCCAGTCGAGTGCCATGTGGCATTGCCGTTAGTTTCTCTCTGAAAATGTCCATGTAATTTTCGTAACGCAGGTCGTTACCACTGGCTTCCTGTAGTGCCTCATCAGCAATCAGGTTTTCGTAAAATGAGTTGTAGAAGTAGATGCCGTTATACGGGCTTATATCACAATCTTTGAAGTCGGCATGGACTAGTTTTGCACCGGTTACGTTCAGTTCGCTAATTACTTTGTTGCCGGCAATCATAAGTTTTTTCTGAATCTCAATACCAGTAAACTGCCCCTGTGTGAAATAGCTGCCCGCTATGCAAAATTTACCCACACCTGCGCCTATGTCTATTACGCGAGCGTTCGCATCAGGTGCCAGAAACGCAGATGCGACTCTTACGACCTCCAGTGGAGACCAGTGCACCCCCGATAACTGCCTGATCTGTACCGGGAATAGGCTATCGAACGCATCATCAGATTCGAAAAATTCTTGCACTTGTATATTGGTATTGAGTTGCGGATGTACCAGTGGATAAATATTCGTTACGATGTGCCACTAAAGGAACAGGGGCTAGCCGGATATGATCCTTTGGCGCAATGCCTCATACAATATCATACCTGCGGCAACCGATACATTCAGCGAATTGAAACTGCCGGCCATAGGCAGCCGTATAAGCTGGTCGGCACGCTTCAGTACTTCTTTGCTGATGCCTGTATCTTCTGCGCCCATCACCACTGCGGTAGGTATGGTAAGGTCGCTTTCGTACACTGGTACACTGCCCTTCATTTGTGTACCCAGTATTTGTATACCGTTCAGGCGCAGTACATCCATTGCCTGTTGTACCGATGGTGTGCGGCACAGCATGATCTTGTGCAGAGCTCCTGCCGATGTCTTTATAGCGTCTTCGGTAAGTGAAGCCGCATGAGAGGTAGGTAAGATAATACCATGAGCCCCGCAGCAAAGTGCACTGCGGGCAATTGCGCCCACATTGCGCACATCAGTTACGCCATCCAGCAGTAGGAACAAAGGTGTTTCGCCCTTTTCTACCACATACGATATGCCGGCCTGCAGGTCTATGTATTGCAGCATAGACGACCATGCCACCACGCCCTGGTGCTGTACCTTAGTAAGATGGTCCAGTTTTTCTACCGGTACCTGACTGATAGGTATGTTCAGTTCGCGCGCCTTCTGCTTAATAGTATTGATATCGGGGCCGGTGGCACTGCGCAGCATAAAGATCTTCTCTATAGCCACACCCTGATCCATTGCTTCCAGCAGTGGTTTACGGCCTACCAGCAAAGGCAGTGATCGCGTACTTTTCATAATTAAACCTACAATAAAAAAGCGATATGATTGCCATATCGCTTTGGATAATTAATATAATTCTATTTACTAAGCCATGTTGTGGAATACGTGCTGCACGTCGTCATCGGTCTCCAGGCGCTCTATTAGTTTAAACACATCTTCCGACTGCTCCTCAGATATTTCAATAGTATTTGCCGGCAACCATTCTACCTCAGATGAAATTACCGATACGCCTTTTTCTTCCAGTGCCTTCATCATGTTACCGAAATCCTGGAATGCGCATCTTACAATAACATTACCTTCTGCATCTTCACCTACTTCTTCCAAACCATAATCAATGAGTTCCAGTTCCATATCCTCCATATTCAAACCTTCGGGTTTCAGTTTAAATACTCCCAACTGTTTGAACAGGAAACTCACCGAACCACTGTTACCTGGGGCGCCTCCGCCTTTGTTGAAATGTGAACGTACATTGGCAACAGTACGTGTAGTATTATCTGTAGCTGTTACTACCAATATCGCAATACCATGCGGTGCATAACCTTCATAGATAACCTCATCATAGTTGCTGGTATCCTTGCCCAATGCGTTCTTAATAGCTGCCTCGATCCTGTCTTTAGGCATGTTGAACGACTTCGCATTCTGCATTACGCGGCGAAGCATTGGGTTGGTATCCGGGTCCGGACCGCCCTTCTTTACAGCAATAGCAATTTCCTTTCCTGCACGACTGAATTGTTTCGCCATCCTGTCGTATCGTGCAAACATGCTCGATTTACGTACTTCAAATATCCTACCCATAATATTCTACTAGCTTTTCTTATTGAGGGCGCAAAAATAGCAATTGTTTTATTACTATAATTAAAAAATGTAAGGCCCGAACCGGAATTTAAATACACCAATTGACTTCATTCAATTGGTATTATTATTATTTACAATTTTATGATGAGGTAAAATACTACTGGTGTGTTGATAGTACTTTGTTTTATCGAGATAGATTTAGATCGGTCAGTAGCAAAATTTTTGTCAATAATTTTATTTTTTTTGGTTCCATTGAGATAGTACAATTCCAACTCTGTACCCACTGCTATTCGATTAGAAAACTGGTATTTAAGCGATAATTCAGGTCCGCCACCAAATAATTCACGAGTTGTGGTGTTGTCAAGTTCATCATTAGAGGTGGGAGCGCTTAGCTGGCTTTCTTTTTGTATATTTTCTACTTTTCGATAATCATAGACAATGTCCAATCCTATGCCCCCAACGAATCTCTTGTACAATTTGAATGACCTTTCAGACCCTAATCGAACCTGAACAGACAACGATTTAATTGTAGTGTCAATGTAAGTCCCGATGTTTGTTTGATTTGAAAAATTGGCACCAATTCCCGAGCGCAGGTTCCACTTGTTTTTTACAGAAGTTAGGCTGTATGTAAGTTGATATGGATTTCCGCCTGCCGTTTTATCATAGTTAAAAACCTGCTTGATCAGTTCATTTAACTGTAAACCAATATAATGATTGTAAAGCCTTCCACTGCTGTCTGCGCCTTTTACGGCTTCGTTCTGGGCATAGGTATCAATGGCTGCCAGGCACATAAGTGCTGTTAGCATAATTGCCCTGATACGCTTTGAAAAATGCGATGTGCCGGTCATGCCTTAGTTATGATAGAATCGTTTGGTTGCCGCAGTTAAAACTTCACCATAATAAAGAACGCAATAGGAGAGTTGAACACACCATGGCTAACATCATTGCTAACAGGCTTTTGGTTTGTTGGATTTGGGAAGCCATTTGTAACTGTTACAGATCTTTCTTCAGTGCCTGCCACAAAATAGAAACTAGCCTCTGTTCCTATCAGCACTTTTTCAGAGATATGGTACCTGAGCCACCCTTGCGGGCCACCACCGTAAGTAGCGATAGTGGTTTTAGTGTCTGTTTTTTGCCCCCCACCAATGCTGCCAGAGTTTACGGTGTTGATTGTGTGATCATCGTTGTTGTTGTAAACAATATCCACGCCGGCGCCTGTAACCCACTTTTTAGAAAGCTTAAATACTTTTTCGCCGCCCAGGCGCAATTGCAAGTCATTTAGGTTGATTTCTGTTTTAGTGATGCCGTCGTTAGTTGTCGATGAATTATAGTTATATCCAACACCGAAACGCAGTCCCAAACCCGATTTCCTGCTGTTGATGGAATAATTGAGCAGGTATGGGTTTGTATTAGTGTTTGCCGATGTGTTGTTAAAGTTGAAAACCTGCCGGATCAGCGCATTCAATTGCACGCCTATATACATTTCCGTAGATTTTTCTTTTGCGCCCGCGGTTGAATTATTTTCAGTTTGGGCAATACCATTTTGTAAGCACCCTGTAAAAAGGATAGCAGCTAAAGCGATTTTTTTCATGATTATTTTACTTTGAATGGATTTGAATATTTAGGATCGGTGATCATCGTATAGTCAGTGAGCGTGTTCAGGAAGGCGATCATAGCCTCTTTATCCGCATCAGAGATATTAAATGACTTGGCTATACCAGTGCCATCTACGAGCAAGCGTGAAAGGTTCTCGCTATTGTTTATGCCATGACTGTAATGGTTCAATACTTCGTCCAGTGTCTTAAATCTGCCGTCGTGCATGTAGGGTGCTGTAAGTGCTATATTGCGCAGTCCGGGTGTCCTGAATTTTCCGTTGTCGCTCGAGCGTCCGGTTATTGTTCCATATCCTTTGTCGTTATAATTCTGATCAAGGCCTATATCTACCATGTCTGCTATGGTATAGTAGCTGGTAAAGATACGATGGCAGTTCTGGCATTGGTACTTATTAATAAACAGGTTGTACCCTGCATATTCGTTGGCTGTATAAACTTCTGGATGAGAGGGTTGTCCCATAGACATGTTTGCTCCCATAAACTGGTCGAAACGAGAGCTGTGGGATGTAATAGAAGCTACAAACATAGCCACACACTCCGATATTCTGTCGGTTGTAATAGTGCCATTGCCGTATGCATTAATGAATAACTGCTTGTAGTAATCGAGACCAGATAATTTTTCGGGCATGGTCGAGAAATCAGTGATACCCATTTCAACGTGATTAGTAATAGGGCGGGAGATCAGGTTCTGAAGTACATTTTCCCGCCCGTCCCAGAATAACAAAACAGATTGTGAGTTGAGGTTATCAAAACGAACGGTTGTGCCAGTAATATTCGCAAATCCGCGGGAGTTCCTTCCTGTCAGTCTGCCTTCGTAGCCAACACTAAATGCAACATTGTCGGCAAACCCGGAAGTCTGGTGGTGGCACGAACCACATGAGATCGCATTGTTCAAAGATAAGTGCGTATCGTAAAAAAGTACCCTACCTAATGTTGCTTTATGGTCATTCTGTTTTTTGGGATACGAAGTCACGTCATAAGTATATGCCGTAGTAGGTAAATCAAGATAAACAGTACCTGAACTACTGGAAGAACTCTTTTTGCAGGAATAAGCAATTGCGACTACCGACAGTATCGCAAACAGGCCATACAGTTTTTTCATAAGGGAGATTTATTAAAGGTTAAAAAAAGGTTACATTAGTAAAAATAGGTATTCTAATTGAAACAAAAAAAAATCCCTATATCAGTTTGGGTACGTAAACGACGAATTTATCTTCAAACGCAGGTTCCTGAAAAATAGTATGTATGCTCCACGCCTGCACAATCCTTTTCATGCCAGTTTCAAAAATTTCGTTGGTCAAGTCACCGCCTTTCAGGCAAATGAGGCCGTTGGGCAATTCATCGCTCTTTTGCCCAACCTTCAGTACCGGGTTGATCCATTTCCACAGATCGGCGAGGGGAGCTACGGCTCTGGATACTGCATAATCGAATTTTCTCCCTTTTATTTCCTCAACCCGACCGTGGTGGGTGGTTACATTTTTAAGATCCAGCGCGGCAGCAACCTCCTGCACCACTTTTATCTTTTTACCAATACTATCCACCAGATGGAACTTTACATTGGGGAAGAAAATGGCGAGCGGAATTCCCGGGAATCCGCCGCCGGTGCCAATATCTATTACCTCGGCGCCATCGTCGAAGTTGCAGATAACGGCAATTGCCAGAGAATGCAATACGTGCCGTTCATACAAAGAGTCGATATCCTTACGTGAAATGACATTGATCTTTTCATTCCACTCTTTATATAGTCCCTCCAGTTTTGAGAATTTCGATATCTGGTCGTCGGTAAAATCCGAAAAGTATTTGAGTATTATTTCCAATGTTGCTTGTTTTTCCAGAAAATATATGGTGCAAACGCAAAGTTATACAGCATCCAGCCAAAATCGAATAACGGTATAAAATAAAACATTCCTTTTTCGTTGGTCGATTGGGCTGCTGCGGCAAATGTGGTCCAGAATAACAGGCAGCGGAAAGCCATCAAAGCCAAAGCCAATTTCCACGAAAAAAACAGTAAAACGACAAAACAGATCCACGATAAGGCATGGGTGGCACTATACATGCCCAATAGCATTTGAATGTGTTGTTTGTAGTATTTGCCGGTTGATAAATGTCTTTGTTTCTGCACCACCCATTCCTTCCAGGTAGATTTTGCGGCGGAGTAGGTAAATGCTGATTTGTCGCCGACAACAGCGGTGTTTTGCGCATTTGCGGCTATTCTTATCAGCATATCATCGTCGCCAGATGGGAGCAGGTTCCAATTTTCATTTTCCCGGGCTGACTCAAATATTGCCTTGGTACATGCCAGATTACGGCCCACTGCCATATAGGGCAATCCGGCTTTGGTATATGTGCTGTATTGGATAAAAGTGTGCAGGGTCTCCCACCTGATGAAACTGTTGAGCAGACCCGTAGTTTCGGCATAGGCTCCGTAACCAACCGAGATTTGTTTCCCCTCTGTCAGAGGGGCAGTCATTAATTGTAACCATTGATCTGATGCGGGTTTGCAGTCCGCGTCGGTAAAAAGTAATAGATCATAACGGGCGGCGACAACGCCAACACCTAATGCATGTTTTTTTCCTTTGAGCACTCTGGTGTCGCTCTCTTGAATATCGATCACTCTTGCTCCCGCAGCGGCTGCTTCAGAAGCTGTGTAGTCGGTAGAAGCATCGTTTACAACGATCACTTCAAACGGTCCGTTGTAAAGCTGAGTAACTACAAAAGGGAGATTCTGCGCCAGATTTTCGGCTTCATTTTTGGCACAAATGATCACACTGATCCCCTTTGAATTTGCTTTGGTGGGTGGGGATGCCGGCGACGAAAAAAAGCGCAGAAAAAAGTACAATGTAAAAATGCACTGTACAATAACTGCCACCGTGAAAAGTGCTGTGATCATCCGGCGATAAAGGTAAGAGTGTTACAGGTATTTCTTGCCTGCCAGATGCCGACACTTTTAGTGGCGTGCGGGGTATTTATTTGGAAAATGTAGTTGAGATTAAGTGTTAGGTTCATTTTTCTCGTCATAGCTGGTTTCATAAATCGCCTTAGTGATCAAAGCTAAGCCAGAGGCTTGCCTGCTTAAAATAACCCATTTTGGGCTTTAATATGGCTGAATTCCCCTCAGTTCGCAAGTCTTCCCTACATTTGCTTTTTATGAATTCTGCTGAGCAAATAAGGAAATGGAGTAATGGAACATGGCTAAATAAAGCCAATGAAAATGCCGTGGTTGAATCCATAATAATTGACAGCCGGAACATAGATAAGCCGGAAGGGTCGCTTTTTATAGCCCTAAAAACGTCGTTACGCGATGGGCATGCATATATTCCTGATTGCTGGCAAAAAGGCGTTCGCAACTTTCTGGTTTCCGGTGATGTAGATGTGTCAAAATATCCAGATGCTAACTTTATTAAAACAACAGACACACTTAAATCTTTGCAACAGTTGGCTGCACATCACCGCAGCCGATTCAATCTTCCCGTTATTGGTATAACGGGCAGTAACGGCAAGACAATGATAAAAGAGTGGATGTATCAGTTATTGAGCAGTCAATATAATATTGTAAGAAGTCCGAAGAGTTATAATTCGCAAGTTGGTGTGCCGTTGTCGGTCTGGCAGATAGAGAATGAACACGACCTGGGTATTTTTGAAGCAGGCATTTCTCAGCCGGGTGAAATGGAACATCTGGAGCAGATCATCAAGCCCACTATCGGCGTTTTTACAAATATTGGAGAAGCGCATAGCGAAGGATTTGTAAATACTAAGCAAAAGATCAATGAGAAGTTGCTGCTCTTCAGAAATGTATCGCAGCTGGTCTATTGTACTGATCATGCCGAATTAAATGAGAGTATTGCCTATTTCAGTCGGCAAATAAGAGCGGGCTCAGAAAGGGTGCCACTACAGTTGTTTACATGGTCGCAAAACCACGAGGCGGATCTGAGGATCACTAAAGTTGCTAATGAGCAGGGTAGGTCTGCGATCGCAGCATTTTATAAAGGAAAGGAAGTCAGTATTTCGATTCCCTTCAACGACGTAGCGTCTATTGAAAACGCGATACATTGTTGGTGTGTAATGTTGGTGCTGGGTGTTAGTCAGAAAGTGATCAGGGAGCGAATGCTGTTGCTGCAACCAGTGTCTATGCGCATGGAACTAAAGCAGGGGATCAATGACTGTACAGTCATCAATGACACGTATAACTCAGATCTTACATCGCTGCAGCCGGCACTTCAATTTCTCGATCAGCAGAAGCAGCATGGTCTGCACACGGTGATCATGTCGGATATGCTGCAGCTGGGTAAGCGGGATATGGATCTTTATGACGAAGTTGCGGAATTGATAGGACGCAGGAATATCCAGCGGTTTATAGGTATAGGGCCTGCGCTTTATAAGAACAAAGCATCGTTCCGCAAATACAAAAAAGTAAGGAGCATATTCTTTAAATCAACCGAAGATTTTCTGAAGAATTTCCATATGCTCGCCTTCAACAGGGAGGCAATACTGCTCAAAGGTGCACGGGTATTTGCTTTTGAGAAGATCGGATTACTGCTGGAACAAAAAGTGCACCAAACTGTGATGTCAATTGATCTTTCGGCTCTGAAGAATAATCTGAATGTCTTTAGATCAGAATTACTGCCAGGAGTGAAAACGATGGCTATGGTGAAGGCTTTTGGTTATGGTAGCGGCAGTTTTGAAATTGCCAGCTTGCTGCAGTTTGCCGGAGTCGATTATCTGAGTGTAGCTTATACAGACGAGGGCGTAGCGTTGCGGAAGGCGGGAATCAAGATGCCTATCATGGTTATGAGTCCGGATGCGACTTCATTTGACCGGATGATCGTATGGAACCTGGAGCCAGAAATTTTTAATTTTCGTTCGCTGAATGAGTTCCTTCATATTGCAGGCACACTGCAGGTGGAACATTATCCGATTCATATTAAACTGGATACCGGAATGCACAGGCTTGGTTTCAATGAAGCTGATCTGGACGAACTGACATCGAAACTCAATGCTGAGAATCGAATTCGTGTAGCCAGTATTTTCAGCCACCTTGCAGCAAGTGATGATCCTAAAGAAGATGAATTTACAGCTTTGCAGGGTAGGTTGTTTGACCGGATGTGCCTACGGCTGGAAGAAGTATTGCCGTCCAAGCCTGTCAGGCATTTATGTAATTCTGCCGGCATAGTGCGCCATCATCAATTGCATTATGGGATGGTAAGACTGGGGCTGGGTCTGTATGGTGTAGATAGCAGTCTCATGCTACAGACAAGGCTGCAACAGATAAGTACCCTCAAAACAAGTATCGCCCAGATAAGAACAATACCCGCTGGCGATAATATCGGTTATGGGCATCATACAATTGCAGAAAAAGAAATGCGCATTGCTACGATCTGTATTGGGTATGCCGATGGCTATCCGAGATCGATGGGCAATGGCAGGGCTTATGTACTTATTAACGAAAAGCCGGCTAAGACGCTTGGTTCCATATGTATGGATATGTGCATGGTAGACATTAGCCATATTCCGGAAGCTAAGGAAGGTGATGATGCCATCATTTTTGGGAAGCAATTGCCGGTTACCCAACTAGCCTCTTGGGCAGGAACCATATCTTATGAGATTATGACCAGCATCTCGCAACGCGTGAAAAGAGTGTATGTAAATGAAGAGTAGAACCGAATGATCGTTGTTCTAATATCAATTCAGTAACTTCTTGTAGTACTTGATCATACCTTCCATAGGGCTTTTGATCACATTTCCGATCTCCAGTTCATACTGCTGGCACAAATTCTCGAGCACATCTCTGAATTCAAAGGCAATTGAACCTGAAAAATACAAAGGAAGGTTCCAGGTGTGTCGGTGCTTTAAAATGCTGGTATGGAAAAAGTCGTTCAGGCAGTCTTCGATGATATTTTCAACCATATAATGCCCGCGGTTTTCTTTTATGAGTGTTACAAAAGAGGCCAGATATCTGTTCGGATTTGGCTGGTGGTACAGCCTGTTTACGATCTCCTTGATATCGTTACCGAATCTCATTTCAAATGAGGCTCTTAGTTCCTGATCAAAAGTTTCGTAAGCATAATATTGCAGTATGCGTTTGCCGATGTAGTTGCCTCCGCCTTCATCGCCAGCAATATAGCCCAGTGATGGTTTTTGTTCCTTGATCTTTTTGCCGTTGTAATAGCAACTGGCACTGCCGGTACCTAAAATGCACACCACGCCCGGGTTGTCACCGCATAGTGCTCTGCATGCGGCCAGCATATCGCCCTGAACTTCTATTTTCTTGATACTAAAATGATCCCTCAGAATTGCTTTTAGAAAAGATTGTTTTTGTGGGTTGGCTGCGCCCGCTCCGAAATAGTGAAGTTGGTCAACTTCTGATTTTTTGGAAGACCAGGGAAGTTCATTTTTCAGCATCTCTACTATGTAGTCCTTGGACTGTACATAAGGATTGATTCCCTGTGTGCTAAACCTGAGTGGTTTCCTGCCTTTTCGTAATAGACACCAGTCAGTTTTTGTTGATCCGCTATCGGCAATCAGGTAGGATGCCATATGTTTTTATTGTATAACAAATGTGCAATAATAAATGTCAATTTCCTAATCCTTTAACAATATTACCTGAGTATTTATCGTGTACTTAATATTGCCGACAAATCCGAGTCCTTGTTTTACTCGTAAATTTGTAGATTATGTACGGAAAACATTTTTTAAGTGTGTTGGTTTTAGTTCTCCTTTCCAATATGGCAATGCCACAGGCTATTGATAATGCACTTTCTTTTAAAAATATCAACCGCGACCGTTACATTAGGTTCAATTATGAGAACGATGTTTTTTCGGGGTCGGATATTTACTATACCCAAGGCATGCACCTGGAACTGGCAGCACCATGGGTAAAGCGGTTTCCGATCTCACGGCTATTGTATAAACCTGATTTCAGTTATGTGAGGTATGCAATCAGTGCTGAACACAATGGTTATACACCCACAAGTATCAGTGATGAGACAATATTGTATGGCGACAGACCTTTCTCCGCTTGCCTGTTTTTGAAAACTGCGGTATATGCGGTTGATCCCATAAAACGGCGTAGATGGTCTACCTCAATTTCGTCGGGGGTAATGGGGCAGGCAGCCGGAGGGGAGGAAATGCAGGTGGGTATACACAGGGCGCTTAATAATATTACTCCGCATGGTTGGGGCAATCAGTTACACAATGACGTGATACTGAATTATCAGGCAGACTATGAGCATCAACTAATTAGAGTAAACCGGGCACTTTCAATAGATATAGATGGAATGGCAAGGCTGGGCACTCTGAGCGATAAAATATCAGCCGGAGGCACAATAATGGCCGGGTATTTCGACGACCCATTTAGTGGCAATGTCGCATCAGGGCGCAACTTTCGCATTTACGCCTATGAACATCCCGAGGTTGCTCTTGTGGGATATGACGCAACGCTGCAGGGAGGGTTATTTAACAGATCAAGCCCCTATACTATCAGCAGCAACGATATTACAAGGGTTACTTTTCAAAATCGTTTTGGTTTTGTGGTGATCTGGCAGGGTTTTTACCTTGAGTATTTTCAATCGTTCGAAAGCTGCGAGTTCAAGACCGGAGACTATCACGTTTGGGGCGGTGTGCAGCTCGCATGTGCGTTGTAGCGGTTTATTCCTTGTTTTAGTTCTTGATGGCTTATTCTGTTTGGTCTAAAAACTATAAATTTGCTATAAACGATACAGATCTTGGCAGCGATAGTATTTTACCTCACACTACCATTTATTTACCTGCTTTCAGTATTGCCGTTTCCTGTACTCTATTTGTTTTCTGATTTCATTTATTTTGTGTTGTATACATGTTTGGGTTACCGGAAAAAGGTGGTTTTACAAAATCTGCATAATGCATTCCCCGACAAGACCGAAAAAGAGATCAACAGGATATGCAAGGCGTTTTTTCACAACCTCTGCGATTTTATGGTGGAGACCTTTAAGATACTCACCATTAGTAAAGCAGGTATCACCAAGCGGTGTAAATTTAGCGACTCAGGTCTGGAACTCTTTGCTAAATACGCAAACGAAGGTAAGAGTGTAATTATGGTAATGGGGCATATAGGCAACTGGGAGTGGGCGGGTCATCCGTTTAGTTTGTTGTGCAAGCAAAAACTGGTAGTGTTATACCATCCTTTGAGCAATAAGTATTTTGAGAAGCTGATGCTGGGTATGCGAAGTCGGTTTGGTACAAAGATGATACCTATGAAGACCGCATTTAAAGAGATGGTGGCAAACCGCAAACAGGTAACTGCAACTGTATTCATCTCTGACCAGACACCGATGCCCGAAAATGCGCATTGGACCACTTTTTTGAATCAGGATACACCTGTGTTTAAAGGGACTGAAGTGATTGCGAAGAAACTGAATCTACCAGTGGTGTATTGCTGTGTGAAGAAAGTGAAGAGAGGATATTACGAAATGTTTGCCGAGACATTGGTAGCCGAACCGGCATCGACGGTAGACGGCGAGATCACTGATCTGCATACTAAAAGAACGGAGAAAGATATCTTAGAGTGTCCGGAATCGTGGTTGTGGTCGCACCGCAGGTGGAAATATAAGCGACCTGCTTAGTTGTGTTTTCTGGCAACCCTTCTTTTTTGCAGCCATCTGTTTCCTTTATAAGCCAGCCAGGATGACCCCGCACCAATAATTGCTCCAGCCAACACATCGGAGGGGTAGTGCACACCCAGATGCATTCTGGAATAGCCTACGGCTACCGCCCATAGATAAGATGGGGCAATTACATACCATTTGGGGTAGCAAAGACTTAGCGAAGTAGCGGTGCTGAATGCAAACGAAGTATGCCCGGAAGGAAAAGAATGATCGGTATAGGGTTCGTATGGCTGAATGTCGGGATAGGTGGCGAATGGCCGCGGACGATTGACTGCGTATTTTAAACCGAAAGATAGTACGGCATTAACGGCAAATCCACCAATTGTTTGCAGACCGTTTGACAGTGCCACTGAATCATGTTTGATATAACCATAAAGCAGTTCGCCCAAAGGAACCGCCATACTCACCGGGTAATCGAAGTCGGTAATATTCTTCATTGCCACATCCAACGATCGGTCTCTATGCACATTGATGCTGCGCAGTAGTTCTATGTCGGTATTCTGGGCATGGACTCCGGATGAAACAAATAAAATTGCAAGTATAATGAGGTGCAGAAAGCGAAGACGAAATATGCCTAACATGAGGCTATAAAAATAGTTATAAATAAATAGTTTTATGAGATCGAAAATAAAAAATGAGATGGCCACACTCTTTTTTTGAAGTTTCGGGATAAATGTTATCTTTGCAGTCCGAAAAACAAAATGGTGCGGTAGCTCAGTCGGTAGAGCAAAGGACTGAAAATCCTTGTGTCGCCGGTTCGATCCCGGCTCACACCACCAGATTTGGAAAAGGGTTTCAGCGAAAGCTGAAACCCTTTGTTTTTTTGGCTGAAACCGATCTTTTGGTGAAAAAACGTTTAGTCCACTCTTTCCCGCCGCCGTTTTTAAATTCTTAAGCCGGATTATTGGTAATAGCTAATTTACTTGTGTTGGTAGAAAGTGAATTTCCGAGCTCGGTGATGAACTTTTGCAGATGATGTAATTCTACATGGTCCATCACCACTATTTTATACCAATTGGGTGCTTCTTCATGAGTATCAGGTACCAATCCGTATTCATGCGCCAATTCGGTTGTAATGTATCGCACCGGAATCGTAATAATGTTCATTTTGGGGTGGCGGTAGTAAGTAACGCCCAATTTGTTGAGCTCATTACAACACCAGTCGGTGCGGTAAATTAGTTTATTTATCTTTTCGAGCCAGCCATATGAGCCGTAACTGTGCAAGATCATCCATACGGCAATTGCATTGGCTCCTGAACGACTGCCACTAAGCGTTATGTCCATACCATTGATATAACTAGCCTCTCTGGTATAAACATTTTCAAGCTGCCCTTTGCGCGCAATAAAGATACCTGTGCCATAAGGCGCCTGCAGCATTTTATGGGCATCCAGAGTGATAGAAGAAATATTCGGATCGCTGAAGTTGATTTTACTTTCATGGTCTACGAACGGGTATATGAATCCGCCGAAAGCACCATCAATATGTATTTTGAAGAGAACACCATGATTGCTGAGCGTTTCTGCATATAGCGAGGGGCTGTCTATACTGCCAAACATCGTTGTGCCCAGATTTGCAATCACGATGAAGTATTTGATGCCATGATCTTTTGCAATGTTTATCGTTTCACCTAACTGGTCAGGTAATATTTCCATTGTCTTGTCATCGACAGGAACCGAGTAAGATACCAGATTGAGTAGGTTGCTTGCTTTTGCAATCGAATAGTGTGTATGTGCAGAGCTTAGAATGGCAATTTCATTCAATTGCGCATCGTACTTATGCATAAATAAGTTTCGGTACATCCATATGGCTTGAATATTTGCCTCTGTGCCTCCGGATGCTACATAACCGTCGCAACTCAGTGGCTCGGCTTTAAAAATATCTACGCTGATCAATTCAATGAGTTCTCTTTCGAGCTTTTGTGTTCCTCTAAAGAATAGTTCCGAATCACCAAGTGTATGGCAGCCAATGTGGTTTGGGTTCTGAATGTATGCCCTCAACAGGGGCGCATCTTTGAGAAAGGGGGCCTGTTCATAGAAAACAGTAGGGTCTAAACGTGATGCTGGTATACCAAGTGAAGTGTTTTGCTTGTAATCTATGTTGTCGGCAAGAGCCTTTGTGATTATTTCATCTTGTTCGGCATGTGATAATTTAGTCCAGTATTTCATCTGAATAATTGTTTTCTATTCAACCTGGGAAGCGTCTTTTTTTGAATGTCGCCGGCATCCGGATGGCCTGCTCTTATGTTTTTGAAAATAGTATTAGCTCAATACTTCTATTAGACATTCATTTCTTTGAGGAATATTTATTTTTGCTACAGCGAGTTGCTGATCACTTAGTTGGTTGATCATTGTTACCAAATATTCCTGGGTTTCGTTTTTTATACTTGGTATAAGTGCCTTGTAATAGTCTATCCCTTTAAGCATGTTCTCTTTGAAAGTGTTGAAGTATTTAGTCTGCTTGGCGTTTATGTTGAATATACTTTCATCAATTGTCTTGCGCAGGTAGTCAATGTATAATTGCAACTCATTGACAAACATATTAGGTCGTGGCAACGAATTGAGGATATTAACACGACCATAAATGTGGTCAACCATCTGCTTTAGGGAAAAGACGCCCGAGAAATAAGCCAGATTTGGACCAGGGCAGATAGAAACCGCCGTTAGTTTATGGGCTACAGGAAGTTCGTCCTTTAGTAACACAGACACAGTCAGGCCTTCACATAAACAGTCTTTTTCAGTGATTTTTTTAAGTTCTGCCTGATATTGTTCTAATGGCAGGTGCTTGTCTTCTAACTGTTTTATTTTCAGATCCTGATATTGCCTGGAGGAGGTGCAAATAGGAGTAGTTGTAAATTCGGTATCTGTGGACAGGAATTTTTTGTAGCAGGGGCTACCCGGTCTGTTTTTTATTATTCGCTCCTGCCTTTGTTGTTCAGAAGTGCTGGGTCTGAAATTATTAAAGGGTATCCCCAATGGTGATGCACCGCTTAGATAATAATCTTCTTTTTTTGCAGTTGCCAGTTGTTGCAAAGTATGCTCATCAACGTTGGTTGTCTCTGGCACGAGTAAAAAAGGACTGCCCCAGCCGGTTCCGTCTACCCCATAGTACTCCCTCAGGAAAACGTCTTCATTTGCAGTGCCAATACCGCCCTGCACTGTTATTTTTATTTCGGGTCGCTGAGAAAATCCATTCAAACCTTTTGCAGCGAGTGATGCGTCGGCTATTTCAAATAGTTCATTCGCCAGCTCAGATCTTTTCTGCTTGAATTCATCTAATATCGGACCTAACAAAATGCCGTCTGTAGCAAAGGCATGCCCGCCACAATTAAGCCCTGATTCGATTCTGAATTCTGAAATCCATATTCCTTTCTTTGCAAGAAGTTTCCCTTGTATCAGTGCCGAACGAAAGTCGCTTACTTTTAGGATGATCTTCTTGGCAAGAAAGCCATCTTTGTCGGGATAGAAGTCACTGAAGTTTTCAATGTAATTGTACAGTCTTGGATTATATCCGGCAGATAACACAACTGAAGACCTTAGATTGCTATTGGCAAATCCCCTAAATGCGGATAAGGCATCTGAAAATTCAACGGGCATGGGATTGCCGTCGTCGGTGAATTTTAGATTGTCCACTTTAGCCATGATATTTACATCAATCGAGCCTGCTTTAATGTACTTGCGCAATTCTTCCTGCATCAATATTTTTTGCTCGCCGGCAGGAAGTGCTTGCATTTCGAGATACTTCCTTTTGCTAGTTGCGTCATCCGGAAGCAACTCGAAATATTTTACAATATCATTACCCTCCGCAAATGGCTGTGATTTCAGCTCGTCAATTTGTCGGTTTACTATTTTTTCAACAAGATTTAAATAGGCTGTAATACGCTTTGCACGAGAGTCCTCATCCATCTGTGTTATGGGAACATGCTCTTCATTCAATTGAGTGCAATAATATTCACGCATCTTCTCAACCAAACCGTCTTCAATTATTGATATGACAGAAGATATTCCAAAGCGGGCAACCTTAACTGGTGTATCTATTGAATAACTAATACCCATAACGGGAATGTGAAATGTGTGCATTGGCAAAATTCATCAATGAATAGAAAATATATGACGTGCAAAGTTATTCAAAGACACTTTTTGCAATTATGACGTTGGTCATAATACCGCATGCTACTGGTGGGACTTTTGTTAAAAATTGAATTCTTTGCAGCGCAGCACGCCTGGATTCATAATAGTAATGCGCGACCGATATCTGTGAACTGGTGCCATTCTAAGGTATTCCAAAATGAAAATGAGCGGCAGGAGCATATGAAATATTGATGTACTTTTATTCAATAGCTGCATATTCTATGAACAAGTTTTTTGCCCTTTATTCGGCGTTGTTATTGTTTGCATCCTGCTCTTCAACTCCAACTCAAAGCAATGAGATAAACGGATGCGACGTTCATGGTACTGCGCGTGCAAACCGCCCTGAATACGAACTGAATGTTTACAAGAATAGATATACTTTCCCCAAGCCAGCTGATTTTGTAACAGGCATTACACTGGAACAACTATTGTCTAGCGGCAACGAACATGATTTTCCTGTTGAAAAAGCGATTAATGTTTCAGGCTATGTATTTAATGTGAAAATGGGAGGAGTAGAAACATGTAACTGCAAGGCCAAAGATGAGGCATATCGCGACACTCATATTGAACTGACACCCGACGAAAATCACACAGGACCAGAGTACAGGCTGATCGTAGAGGTTACTCCACGGGTCAGAGCATTAATGGGTGTTCAGGGTACTGACTGGTCGACAGATGAACTGAAGCAACTACTCCCGGGTCATCATGTTACCGTTTCAGGCTGGTTGTTTTACGACGAAGAGCACAAAAGTCAGGCGTTTGCTACAAAGCCTCATGGAGAGCACAATTGGCGGGCAAGCTGCTGGGAAGTTCATCCGGTTACGGAAATAAAAGTTCTGGATTAACCAATTTTCCTTGTTTTACGTGGTATGGGTATGTTCATAAGCAACAACAAAGTTTGTTGCGTAATATTTTAAACCGGTATTCGTCATATTGTTTTATGTTGGACTCAGCTACTTCGTTGCGCACGGCTATTGAAAGGTTTGTGAAACTGACACAGGAAGAGTGGGAGATGCTACTGCCTTGCCTTAAAGAGTTAGAGTTGCAGAAAGGGGAGCTGTTTGCCAAAGAGGTTGCCAGGGCGCATCTGGTTGGTTTTCTGTTGGAGGGAAATATGCGGCATTTTTACACAAAAGATGGGGTAGAACAAACTACTTATTTTTATTTCGAAGGGCACTTTGTGAGTTCGTACATCAGCTGCATAACCGGCAAGCCATCTGAACTAACAATCGAAGCCTTGACTGATTGTAAACTACTAACATTCAGTTATACGGATATGCGAAAGCTGTTTGACGTGTCGCACAAATGGGAGCGCTTTGGGAGGCTGATAGCTGAGTATCTTGCCATTGGGCTGGAGGAGCGGATGGCAGACCTATTATTGCTGAGCCCGGAAGAGCGTTACATAAAATTGCTGGAGGGAGGAAAACAGAAGATCATTGAGCGGATACCGCAGCAATACATCTCAGGGTATTTGGGTATTACACCTGTTAGTCTCAGCCGTATCAGGCAGCGTTTGTTGAAAAAGTAGCCCTTACTATTTCTTATCTTTTGTTAATCACTGGGCGGATTTGCCGACTGATCTTTGCTTCATAAAATCAACAATTATGAAAAGCACCTTAAAGATCGAACAAGCAATGCAGCTCGCTTTGGCTATTTATGCCCTGAATATTCAGCCAATCCATTTTGCATGGTGGCTGTGGCCTTTATTGTTTCTTGCTCCCGATTTAAGTATGCTCGGTTACTTGGCCGGACCAAGCACCGGAGCAATATTTTACAATATTGTGCATCACAAGGCAGTAGCCGGAGCGTTAATTCTGGCTGGGTTTGTTTACAGTCTGCCGGTAATGCTTTTTTGCGGATTACTTTTATGGGCGCATTCATCGTTCGACCGTATGATGGGCTACGGACTAAAATATACCGACTCTTTTAATCATACACATCTCGGCATGATTGGGAAAAGCGTAAAAGGGTAGAGGGGAGTAGTGTGGTATTGAGGATGTTATTAATGCTGGAAATTGAATCCAAAATAAAGGGCAAAACCGAGAAGATTCAACAAAATATCTTTGAATATATTTGCAGAGGGCGGTGTAAACTATTCGTCTCGAAGTAATATTCTACAGATAAAACATTTATTATGGCAAAGCTGGCAAAAGTAAAAACAACAGAAAATGAAGCGAGTGTAGATGATTTTATTGCCGGTGTGTTGCCTGAGCAAAAGCAGGAAGACAGCCTGATATTAATTAAGCTGATGCAGCAAGCCACAAAGGAAAAACCAAAAATGTGGGGTGGTTCGTTAATTGGTTTTGGGAAGATGATCTATAAAAGCCCAGCCAGCGGCAGAGAAGTTGAATGGTTCAAAGTTGGATTTTCTCCGCGCAAAGCAAATCTGTCTTTATATTTTATGGGCATTGATGCAGAGGTTCGTGAAAGTTTGCTTAACAAACTCGGAAAGTACAAGACAGACGGCGGTTGTGTATATATCGGTAAACTGGCTGACGTGGATATAAAGGTTCTTCAGGAACTGATAGATGCGGGGGTGAAGGGAAAGTGATGGCTTACATTTTGACGAAATGAAAACTGAAAAAGATGGGAACCTTCACCAGTATCATTCTGCAAAATGGGTCTTGTCATTATCTGTCAAAGTGATCATTTGCCTTCCGCCGTCGGCAGGTAATAACATGATCGTACCTGTTGATCCTGCCCATAAATATATCATACTGCTTCCAACTTTTTGCTTTTCTCCGGGATCGCCCCATTGTTTAACCACAAGGGCTTTTGTTTGCTCTTCAGTAAATTCTGTACTTCCGATAATTATAGATACACGCACTAACTTATTTTTGTGGAATATCAGGCGCTGAATAGTAGCCTGGTCATATACTTTTACGTCAATGATCTTTCCCGCCTGGATTCCCTTTTCAGGCTTGCTTCTTGATGAATCATATTTAAACCCCGGCAGGTCTTTTATTTCATTAAATGATGAGCCGAGTTTATAGGGCCCCAGCATATTCACTTCCCTTGCGTTTGGTGTTGAAGTCTGTGCTGCAGTAGACAAGGAAAGAAGGACAAATGAAATGTATATGAGGAATCGCATAAAAATAATTTGTGAAAAATTAAGCAAAATTTTCGTGATTTGTTTACGATTCACGGTTGCCTTCTTAATAGCTGTGGTACAATTAAGAGATTTGTGAAGAGAGGACGAATATTTTCGATGTTCGAAAGCAGAGTCAGCAGTGCTTCACAGTTACCCGCCCATTAAATTGGCCGTAGTTGAAAATGGGTTACAATTTTTTATAGAAGATGATCTTATCATCACCTTCTTTCCAGAAATCTTTGATTGTCGCGGCAATCGAATATCCAGCCTTCAGGTAGAATTCTCTTGTAAGCGTATATTGATCGTCACCCGATGTTTCAACTATTAAAATTCTTTTGTGCTGTTTCTTTAATTGCCCTTCAATATACTCCATCATTTTTTTACCAATACCTTTTCCCTGCAACGCTTTAGCAACTGTAATTGCAAGTAGATTATAGGTGCCATCTGTAAATTTTTCAGGAACACAATATCCAAGCCCGACAGGTACATTTTCCTGTAAGTAGGTAAACCAAATTTCACCTGAGTCAGGGTTATTGAAATAAGGCGAAATCATGTCGTCAAGATATTCAGACGGAAATAAGTTACTGGAATCCAGTACGTTTTTTAGTGCATTTATATCTACCGCCTGTACAGGTCGTATTTCGTGTATCATGTTTTACTTATTGATTCAAACAGGGTTCCGTATTTTTCAAAAGTAACAAAAAGCATTTAGGTGTCATCCATTTCCAAGTGTATTAACGGTTGTGGTTTTTCCAAAAAGGAAAAATAAAATCAGATCCGAGCATACCTGATGTGATACACCTCGACCATGTGCTCATTTTCAAACCCCTGCAGGTTTCGTTAGGCAGGTTTCGTGCTATCGGTAATTGAATTAGAGATGTTACGTTAAAAGACCTGAAAATCCCCGTAACAATAAAAGTTTATTAGTTTTACAAACTAAAAAGTATCTCATGAGAATCTTTCTCATAATATTGGCTGTAAGTCTGCATGTATCGGCCAGGAGCAATGCACAGACCGTTCCTGACAACATACTCAACAGGGTTATCAAACTTTATGCCGATAAGGGCATGAAACTGGAGAAGAGCTTTCTCCCTGATTTTAAGAGAGCACATCCTACCAATCTGATGAACTATAATGTTTGTTACCCGGGTAAGAAAATAGTTATTGCAACCGTTACCGCCAAAAAGCCATCTGACTGGTTTTTCAAAGTAAGCTATGGCAATCAGGTGGCACCGAAAACACATCAGCTTAACGAAGAAACAATAGACGGTAATCAATACTGCTTTGACTGGATCATGACAGGATTTCCGGCTTCATTCAGCGATGCCTCTGAATACTGCCTTACCATAATAGCGTATGACAAAAACAACATTGATCTGCCTGTCTATATGTATATATTCAGTAAGCCTATTTAAGCATCAATGTGTGAATGATACAACTTTCCATAATGACAATGTAACGCTTCCATAAATTAACATGCGCACCTTTGTTAAATAGTATAATTCACTATTTACACAAATCAAATGGAAAGCACTCAGGTTAAAGAATTCAACAGCACAAATACAGACAAACAGATATTGGCGGCCATGTTTACCGACAGCGGTAGTGCAGAAAAGGCCTATAATGTTATGATTGCAAGGGGGTATACAGCGGAGGAAATTAATCTGATCATGTCTGGCGAAACCCGAAAGAAGCATTTCGCTGCAAAAGTAGAAGTTACAGAAACAGGTGCCACAGCTGCTTTCGGAGAGGCGGTCGCAGGTTCTGCCATCGGCGGAACTATTGGTGCTATTGCGGGTATTGTCGTTGCTTTAAGCACCAGTCTGGTTGTTCCAGGCCTGGGGTTTATTATCGCAGGTCCCATCATTGCCGGACTAGCAGGTGCGGGCGCCGGTGTTGTTACTGGTGGGCTGATAGGAGCATTAGCAGGTGCGGGTATTCCTGAAGCAAATGCAAAAGTATACGAATCGGGAATCGACAAAGCATACATATTTCTGGGAGTTCATCCACGAAATAAAGAAGATGCCGACTATTTTGAACAAAAGTGGAAAGAAGACAAAGGCTCAGATATTTACAGGGAAAAATTGAATAAACCATTGTAGCATGAATAACACTATTTTCGTTGATGCCGTAAGAACCGATTACCGCAGAACGATCAGAAAATGGATGCGCCGTCACAGAATATCTGTGACAAATGCTACTTCTCATTATGGCGACAAAGAGCCAGGCAAGAAAATTAGTCAGTCAGTTCAAAGCCAGATTCATCTTTCTTGAAAAGGTTCACTATGAGTAGTGCAGAACACCGGCCATAATTTTCATTCTTTCGATACCCGTATTTTTAATTTGTTTTGAAGCAACACCTAATTAAAAATCAAAATCAACATCATAGTATGTATTCCGGTTTCGTTTAACTTTAATTCCGTTATTCAAAACATAGGCTGGATTAATAAGGTATACAATCACTGCCTCGTACCAAAGAAACCCGTTTTTGCTCATTTTTATCGTAAGTACATGTGTCAGTTCGCCAAGCAGGGAGCCTGCAATTGGTGTAATCATCAAGTCCTGAATACTTGGCTGTTCCGTTCCGCCTTCTACCAAGTATTCCCAAAGTACTGAATGGGCCAGGCTAAACAATGTTGACTGAATTACTGTTGCGCCCTGCGATCGTATAGAATTGTAGTAGAAGCTTCCCTGATATGGGTGCCCTAAATAATTGACTGCAAACAGATCTTTGTCTATCTCAGGGGCTGTAGTGAAACTTCTGGAATATTGTTTTAGTTCTGCATCGATCGAAAGCTTTTCTTTTTTATCCCATTTGCTGACATTTTCCGGAACAGCCAAAAGTAGCAGACCTACTGCCAGATCATAACCTGCCACGTAAACGCTTCCTCTTTTGATTTTATTCCAGTGTGAGGCATGTTTGTGATTGAGATGTTGAGAATAGAGGAACAGAGGTTGTTTTCTGATCAAGAATGATTTCAGTGTGTCGTTATGATCTGGGGTTAAATTATAATTGGTTTGTTGCCCAAAGGAAAGCAGTGGAACAGATAACAATAATGAAAGAATAAATCTTACCATTTAGGTCTAAGCTAGAAAGCAAGAATCGCTTTGCGGTGCAAGAAAAGGAATAGTGTCGTTGAATTTTATGATGCACGTCACTTCTTGTACGCTCTCTTTCTTGCCCGCTAGCTCAATACATACAAGAAACCTACGATTAGTATAAGGCTGGCAGCAACGGCAGTAAACACGATAACTACCCCAACTAATATTTTTACTAAAGATGCCATATGGAGATCATTTTTTGTATCTAAAAGGTTTTTTAGACACTCAAGAGCCAATATGGTGCCAAAGATTATTTTTCAATACAAAACAGATAAATCCTGCTTCTTTCAGTCCTTATTTGTTTGCAATTTGGGAGGGGGTTCTCCCAAATTGGGAGCAAGGGATTGTTGATACCCTAATGCTTCGATTGAAGTTTTGGCTACATTTTGCACACCTGATCAGGTATTTCCGGGTTGGGAGCGAAGTGGTCCTTTTACATTAAACGCTTGGTGATATAGACGAGAAGCAGGCTAATTATTTTAAATGCTGTGTAGTATCTCTTTTACTCTTATGTAGATTGAGTTGTTTAGGGAATCAAAAGTATCCGTGGATTGCGAAATTGAAGCGCACTCAAAAATATTGCTGAATAACAATGCTTTTGCTAGCGCTGCGGGATCAAATTCTTTTTAACCAACCAGTCACACTCATTCTTGAACGGTTAGCCTTTAGTACTTCGTGTTCCAGTATTTCACTTTGGAAAAATACAGTTCTGCAATTCATTGGCAGTATTGATTGAGCTGAACGCTCTTCGTGATGTATCACCAATTGCCCGCCATTACTTTCTACCCAATTTTCATTAAGGTAGCTGATCATTGAGTATTTACGGTTGTTGTTGTTCCTGAACTGATCCTTATGCCTTCCATAAAAGCTACCCTCCTCGTACAATGCATAATGGAACTCGCTGGCATTAAGTCCGGTATAGCAAGTCTGGTTCAGATAGGCAATAAAACGTTCTATGATCTCGAGAAACTCCAATTCGGCTGAGTTTTTGGTGCCCGCTTCCAGCCATGATGTTCTGTCGGTGCGTATGTTAACTGTATTTGTCTTAGCCAGGGCATTGCCGATACCCGCCGTAGCCATATGCCCGTCATTTTTAAGGGCCATTAAATTTTCAAATAACGATGCCGACAGCTGCTCTGATATGAACGACTCTGAAATCCCTACCTTGCCCGTGATAAACCCCTCAATTAATTCCTCAAACTTCGCTTCCATCAGCTCCCAATAGTCTGCAATGTAGACTAATTGCATATCCCACATTAAAGTTTCTTTTTTTAGGAAACCGAAGCCCGGCGCTCAACTTTGAAAATCCTGAAAAGAAAACCCTAATTTCAGCAAAACAAATAGCTATGAGAAAGCTTATATTTGGCATAAACCTAACTATAGATGGCTGCTGCGACCATACCAAAGGTATGGCTAATGATGAAGTGCATGATTACTTTACCGAGTTGATGCGTAGTGTTGATACGCTGCTCTACGGTCGTAAAACATATGAACTGATGTTTCCTTACTGGCCCGAAGTTGCAAAAGACCAGTCAGGGCATACAAAAGCAATAAACGATTTTGCTGATGCAATTGCCTCAATTGAAAACATTGTTGTCTGCTCCCGCACGCTGAACAAGGTAGACGGTAAGAATACGAGCATCATAAGCGGAAACCTGGCAGAAGAAGCTCTAAAGCTGAAACAGCAGCCTGGCGGAAATATATCCACCGGTGGCGTTGATATTCCTTCACAGCTGATAGCGCTGGGTCTTGTGAATGAGTTTCATATCGTAGTGCAGCCAATTATGGCCGGAGCGGGAAGGCGATTTTTAGACGACACCAACATGCCGGAAAGCCAGCAGTTAAAACTTGTGGACACTAAGGTCTTTGAGTCGGGGTGTGTGGCCTTGAAGTATGTGACACAGTGATCGGGTTTAGGGATCTCGTCCAAAGTATATGTCATGTTGTATTCAGCTATTGCATCGGTGCTCTATGCGACTGTGCTCACTCTTGAGCTATTGTCTATGACTAATATTATTTCAATCTAAGTAAAGAATTTCTTTTGTTACATCCATACTAATTCGAAAAATGGAAATTTTAGTTCAATAAGCATGTTCAATAAAAACAATCTTGTTTCCTTTAATCAAAGCAATGTCTTTCTTGTTTTTTGTTGGCTTGCCATGAGAGTAAAGACCGAATCGGTAATGTATAACCACAGTATCGTGTGCTACAACAAAACTTAAGTAACTGTAATCATTGTACGCCTGGCTGGAGCCCGGATTGCCAACCCAACAGTTTCCCTTTATTATTTCTTTTGCCATTTTATCCGTTGGAAACCACTTTGTAATGATATCGATTTGTTTGTCTGATCCTTGATAATCTAATCCGAGGGCTGTTGTTAAGTTGCAGATTACGTCATGTGTGCTGTCATTAAAGATACAGTCACTTGCCGCCAATCCACTGTAGTAAGCAGCTAATGCTTTTAGAGGAGGATTTAATCTGTCAATATCTTTTTGATTGACAACGGACACATTGTATTGCTTACTTTTCCCAAAAATTTCCATCTTCTTCCTGATGGTTTTTATAAGTACATACTCTTCATCTTTTGTTTTGCCCGACTGCGCTGACGATATGTATTGTAGACAAAGTAGCGTTGCTAAAAATGCTGTTCTCATTAGTTTTATAAGAATTATTTGCAAGTATACAACTTTGAGAGGGGAACACAGCGAGAGCGGAAGGGGAAATTAGACCGGAGGCCGGATCAACCCCTGATTGTGGCGCAGCATACGGGTTGCTGGTCGGAGACCTGCGTTTTATTTCTGGTTGAAGTCGGAAGACTTCAACCGATGCGTGTGCTTTGAAATTAGAAGAAACAAATATTAACTTCGCAGCATGCACCAATGGTTGGAAAATGGAGCGTATTTTAATATATTAAGTATTGTATTGTTCCCATTGGCTTCTTTATAGTAAATCGGGTAGATAATCCCCAACTGGTCGAAGCGTCTCGCTTCGTCTAAACAAAAATAGCAAGCGTCTCGCTTGCTATTTTTGTTGTGCCCCTAACTGATACTTCTTCGAAATAGAATGACTATTCTCTCCTCAAATATATTCTAGCACCAGGCTGTTGGTCAGATGTTAAGACCAACAGCGGTGCAAGTCAGTCCAATTAAGTGAATCCATTGGTGTACGAGTTTAAATGATTGTCTTTCTTGTACTAAACCTGTTACGCGGGTCTTTACTGAATTTCTCCTTGATCCTTTTCAGTTCATCATAGCTATGCAGAAAGTAGTTTCGTGTGGGCACACCAGCATCTTTAAAACTGATGAACGATCCATCTGTTTCAGGAAAAGGCTTTTTCCGGCACTCTTCTATCCAATCTTCGGCCCGGTTGGTGTACTCGTGCACATTATATTCTTTGCCCAGCTTTATGTCTTCCTTACCCTGATCCCACCACACCTGGTATTGTATCGTGTACTTGCGTTTTTTATAAGGGAATGCGCTGCCATAGGGGAAGCCAGGATCCTTATACTTCGCATAATACGATCCGGATATAGCACCGAGGGTTACATAACAAAGCAATCCACCCTTAGCTCCTTCATCAAAGATCAGATCTGATTGCAGGCTCTCTATTAGCGACTCTCTGCCTGCATCATTCCAGCCTTTCTCCGATGTTACTCTCGAAGTAATCTTATTTGGTGCCGGTGGATCTTGGTCAGGTGGCAGTGGGTCGCCCTTCAGCGGTTTATCCAAATCGCTCAGTTTAAAGGCATTGCCTGCATGAAGCATTGGTTTGTTTCGGCCAAGGAGGGTTGCAGAGCTTAGGCGCTCCCAACTCGTAAATGCTTTACTGTATTTGGTCTTGTCTGGCTCCTCATTCGGAATATTAACTGAGGTTGGTGGCAGAGCGGCAAACCACACTTTCATTTGCTCCCTTAGTTCCTTATCTGTACCTACATAATAACCAAAGAACGTACACGAATGCACTGCTTTACGAATTGAAACACCCTTTTGTGTAGGAGTAGCCATTATCATCAGGTTAGTGCCTATCAGCCGCTCATTCGCATTGGGCGCTATCAAGCCCTCCCACATTTTTAATACAGCAAATGCAGAAGAGTTAGTCCATACAACATTGAACTTTATCGTATGCTCCGGCAGCACGAATGTCTTAATCACAAACTCCGTTACGATACCATAACTCATACCTCCGCCGCCGCGCAGTGCCCATAACAGTTCTTTCTGCTCGCACTCCGGTGTCAGTTCCAATACGTCGCCATTGCCCAATACTATGGTTGCTCCTTCAAGGCTGTCGCAACACATACCGTGGATACGTGTCCATGGCCCCCAGCCACCACCCAACGTAAAACCCGCTATGCCTACTGTGCCGCAGGTGCCATGGGGTATACATACATCCGATTTGGCTAGCTTTGGTATCAGATTCACAAACCGGTTACCTGGTTGTATCCTTGCCACTCCGTCTTTCTTGTCCACTTTTACACCCGTCATCTTCGATAGGTCAATAAGAATAGTATCGGTTCCCGAACATTCACCTTCATGGTCATGGCCACCAGAGCGAACCCTGATAGGGTAATGCAGTTCATTTGCTATTTTAACAACTGCCTGCACATGCTCTGTGCATTCGCACATAACGATAGCAGTTGGTTTGAACTGAAATTTGGTGTTGAATATTTGGCGCTTACGCTCATATTCTGTTTTGTTTGGTCCGCATTCGGTAAGCACCTTTGGCGCCTTGCCCCCATGACTTATTCCTTCCAGGAGTTTTATGATCTTGTCCATTTTTTTTCATTATTTTTATTTATTAAAATAACTTATTTATTTGAATTGACAAAATATATTACCTGTAATAGGCGATTTATTTAACCCTGCTGTATCGAAATATTGGCTGCGGACAATTACCCAACTGGTCGAAGGTCTCTCTTCGTCTAAACAACAATATTGAACCAATTAATGACCGTTTTGAGGCGCATTTGTGAATTAAGTTGTCTATTGGAGGAGAAATTGATAGAATAGAAGAAATTTAGCGTGGTATAAAAACTGCCAAGTTTTTGAAAGAGAAATCCATCTATTAGCGTCCGGATAATAGCTGAAGGATGATTGATATTGTTTTCAAAAAAAATCTTTATTAATTGTTATCAACACGGTTATATTAATCAATTAGAATATTATATTTGCACACTGTAGAATTTTTTCTAAATAAACTATGGAGTATTTCTATAAAAATAGGTACTACTATGGTCATTTTATGGATTTTAATACATGTGCAATTTGTATATTCGTTAATTTGCCTAACCATTAGTCAATACTAATTGAAATAGTTTTAAGTAAAAATAAATTTATGAGTAAAAATTTTACCGCCAAGTCATTTTTGTTCAGTACTCTTTTAGCCATTGCAGGCTTTGTGCTGAATATTGGAAATTTCCAAAAAGCTAATGCACAGTGTGTGCCAAATGCAAAGTTTGACAAAATAGTAAGTGGTTACCACGTAACCATTGCATTGAGGCAGGATGACTCATTTAGTGTGTGGGGGCAAGCGTCAGACAACACGGGAGCAGGTAACTTACTTGCGCCCATAACGATGAATGTTGCCAACTACCCGGCTTTAACAGGTCTGCCATTAAAAGCAACCATTGGTGGCTCAGGCGGTGGTGGTAACGATCAGCTCATATTGCTTACAAGCACAGGTCTGTTTGCGTGGGGTAGCGAGGGGTTTGTATTGGATAATACTTTAACTACGAGTGCCGTTTTCCAGAAGATAAACGGAGCATTGATCACCGGTGCAAATGCTACTACAGCGCTGCCATCGGGCCTTACACCGGATAGTATTGCAATGATGCATGCTACTTATAAGACCTTGACACTGGTGACTACCAGTGGTGCGGCCTGGGTTTTAACTACCATGAGTGCCAATCTTCAAGGCGATAATTCTGCCTTATCTGCTACTACCTGGCATAGAGTAAAGATTAATGCTACCACCTTTCTTACAGGAGTAACACAAATGCGTGGTGAAGTTTCTTCGGCCACATCCAATTCTCTTATGGCTGTTACATCCACCGGTCAGGTGTATGTTTGGGGATCCAATGTATATTTAGGTGGCGGAGCTGCAATTGTTGCCAATGAGCCATTTGCTACTCCAATGACTTTGCCTGCCGAGTTCAGTTCCAGCAACGTACCATCTATGATTGGTGTAACAGGTGGGTCTACTGCCAATAATACATATTATGTATTGAGTGCATCTTCGAAAATTTTATGGTGCCTTGGCGACAACTCGAAAAGACAGTGCGGTGATTTTACAACGACCAATCATACAAATTGGGTAGCTGCGCATTTTACAAGTACTGCCGCAGATACGTTTAAGAATATAGTCTATATTTCTCCGCAAGAGCAGAATGGTAGCAGTGCTAACCCAGGTATGGCTATTGTTACAAGCGCTGGCGATATTTACTGCTGGGGAAATAACGCCAACAGTATGTTAGGCCATCCAACTGCAGGTTTAGATATTGATCCAAGGGTTCCGGATGGTTTCACTCCCGGTACAGATCAGGCAGTGTTTTTGGAAACAGGAGGTCACACGCTTGTGTATGTAAAAGTAGGAAGCGCTAAGTTCTGTTATGTGGGTCACAAAGTTAGTGGTAGTATGGGTGATGGCACGTCAGCAAGTGTCAATCTTTCAACCTTTGATTGTACCAATACGCCTACAATTGCAATCTGTGGTGGTGTGCCGGTCGTTGCAAGTGCTGCAACTTCAACTATCTCAGCCAGCCCAACCAGCATTCTGGCATCAGGTGTTAGTACGTCAACAATCACTGTTCAGTTAAAGACTGCCGGGGGTACTAACCTCACTACTACAGGTGGCACTGTTGCTATTTCAACCACTGCAGGTGCCATAAGTGGTTTGGTAGATAATAATGATGGAACTTATACAGCCACACTTACCAGTTCTACTACAGTGACAACGGCTACTATCAGTTTTACTCTAAATGGAACGGCAGCAACAAATACTGCTACTGTAAACTTTACGCCAATCGCACCTATTACAGGCCCGGGAACCGTAAATGTCGGAAGTAACATTACTTTGGCCGATGTAACGCCTGGTGGCACCTGGAGCAGCAGCAATACTGCGGTAGGTACGATAGGCTCTACAGGTATCGTAACAGGTATTTCTTCGGGTACGACAACTATTACGTACACTGTCGGACTTGGATTCGTAGTGTATCCTGTAACAGTTAATTCATTGGCTCCCATTACCGGACCCACATCCGTGCTGGTAGGGGGTACAATACCTCTTGCTGATGTGACACCCGGCGGAACGTGGAGCAGCTCTAACACGGCTGTCGGTACAATTGGCTCAACGGGCATTGTAACCGGACTTTCTGTTGGTACTACGACAATAACTTATACCGTGGGTTCAAATTTTGTAACCTATCCGGTAACGGTAAATCCAATTCAACCAATTACCGGGCCAACAAATGTGTTGGTAGGAGGGTCGATAGCTCTTGCGGATGCAACCCCGGGTGGTACCTGGAGCAGCAGCAATACCGCTGTTGGTACCATCGGCTCTACTGGTATAGTTTCGGGTCTATCAGTTGGTACTACAACCATTACCTATACGGTAGGTGGTTCATTTGTTACTTATTCGGTAACAGTAGATCCTATACAACCTATTACAGGTCCCACCCATGTTTTGGTAGGTAGTAATATTACACTGGCTGATGTAACCCCCGGTGGCACATGGAGCAGCAGCAATACTGCGGTGGGTACCATTAGCTCTGCCGGTGTAGTTTCGGGTCTTTCAGTTGGCTCTACAACTATTACCTATACGGTTGGTGGTTCATTTGTAACCTATTCAGTAACTGTAGATCCTATACAACCTATTACAGGTCCAACGCATGTTTTGGTGGGCAGTAATATTACACTGGCCGACGCAACCCCTGGTGGTACCTGGAGCAGCAGCAATACTGCCGTTGGTACCATTGGCTCTACTGGTATAGTTTCGGGTCTAACAGTT
>CAIKOJ010000214.1 GCA_903829015.1 uncultured Bacteroidota bacterium | reverse complement strand
GTTTCTTGAAAAGTATTTGAAAACCGACTCAATAAATATGTGGCAATATTATATATTATAAAGCGCTCTAAAAAAATAATCATACACACAGAATAAAATGCTCTGTAGAAATAGTCTTTAGTAACTACATATTTTCTCTGAAAAAAAACTCGATAAAATAGATACCTATGAATATTTGGTATGAAACTATTTGGGCTCATTTCCGATAAAGTTGACTTTATTGAAATTACCAACCCTCTTTTCTGAAAACTTTCTCATAGGTACCGTCTACTATTTGGTTTGTTTTTCATGAGGCATTCTCCACTTGCGCAAGATTGAAGCGAATGTAAGCAAGTAACCCCCAATCAAAAATTCAATCGCTCCTTCTCTATAACTAGTGGGCGTTTGCGCACCTGTGTATGTATGGCGCCTATGTACTCGCCAATGATACCAATAAAGAACAACTGAACTGACGAAAAGAAGAATACGCCTATCACCAATGGTGCCAGACCTACCTCAAATCTTGTCCAGAACAGGAGCTTGTATACAAAGTAAGCGACTGCTACCAGAAAACTGATTATGGCCGAAAAGAAGCCTATAAATGCCGACAGGCGTAGTGGTAGTTTGGAGTGGCTGGTAAAACCCAGCATGGCCACATCATAAAGCCTGAAAAAGTTGGAACTGGTCTTGCCCGCGAAACGCGCCGGTTGCACATAAGGTATCTCCACGCGCTCAAAGCCCAGCTCAGATACCAATCCTCTCAGATACGGATACTGGTCGTCGAGGTTGCGTATTACTGATATGAACTTCTGGTCATACAGTCCGAAGCCGGTAAAGTTTTTAATGGTAGGCTCCCCATCTGATGCGCTGGAAAGGATATTATAAAAGAACTTGCGCACAGCAAACATCAATGGGTTTTCTTTACTCTGCTGCTTGATGCCTATTGCAATCTTATAACCTTCTTCCCACTTTTCCAGAAACTTTGGTATCATTTCAGGTGGCTCCTGAAAATCAGATACCATGTATATAACTGCATCGCCGTGGCATTGTATCAGTCCATAAAAAGGCGACCGTATCCAGCCAAAATTGCGCTCGTTGAAAATTACTTTTACGTTTTTGTTGGTAGCGGCTATCTCGCGTAGTATTGATTGGGTATTGTCTACCGAGCAGTTGTCTATCAGTACATGCTCGTAAGTATATTGTGGCAGGGCATCAAATACTTTACCAATTGTTTCTATGAGCAAACGCACATTGCCTTCCTCGTTGTAACATGGAGTAATAACCGAAATGTGTTTTTTCATAGCTATTTAAATACCAGACCGATACCCGAATATTTTTGTCGAAAATAGTATTTTTGTAACTATTCTCAAATTCATTGTTAGCAGGTAAGGGGCAGACATTGCTTTTTCTCTTGCTGAATCCATAAAATCCCAATAGAATTGAACCGGATCATAGAAGAAGATATAGCACTGATCATCAGCTCATTTGAGCATTGGGAGCGATTCAGGAACAAAACTGTATTGGTGTCGGGCGCAAACGGATTTTTGCCTGCATATCTCGTCGAGACTTTTCTGGGGCTCGATCCGTCTATGAATACAACGGTAATAGCCTTGGTAAGAAATCAGGAAAAGGCCCTGGCGCGGTTCAGTAAGTATACCGGGGATGAACGGTTGAAAATAGTAGTACATGATGTGAGTGAGCCTTTCAGTTTAAATGTTCCGGTGGATTTTATCATACATGCCGCCAGTCAGGCCAGCCCAAAATACTTTGGTGTAGATCCGGTGGGTACACTCAGTGCCAATGTGCTGGGCACCATTAATCTGATAAAGGTGGCTAAAGAGAATAATGTGGAGTCGTTCCTCTTCTTCAGTTCGGGTGAGGTCTATGGCGAGGTAAAGCCAGTGGATTTCCCTATAAAAGAAACTGCCTATGGCTATCTGGACTGTACTAAGGTGCGTGCCTGCTATGGCGAGAGCAAGCGCATGGGCGAGAACATATGCGTAAGCTACCATGCCCAGTACGGTGTTAATGCCAAGATCGTAAGGCCGTTTCACACCTATGGCCCCGGTATGGCACTCGACGATGGCAGGGTATTTGCCGATCTCGTAGCCAACATCGTGCGCAAAGAAGACATAGTATTGAAAAGCGATGGCAGTGCTATCAGGGCTTTTTGCTATCTCACAGATGCAGTACTGGGTTTTTTGACCATACTTATAAAAGGCGAAAATGGCCAGGCATACAATGTGGGCAACCCTGATGAGGAACACAGCATACTCGAACTAGCCAACATACTGATTGACTTATATAAAGAATATGGGTTGAAAATAGTAATGACCAACCCCAATCAAGGCAACAGTTATCTGAAAAGCCCCATATCCAGAAACTCACCCAACATCGATAAGGTAAAGCTATTGGGCTGGGTACCAAAAGTTACTGTACAAGATGGTTTTAAGCGGACTATCTCTAGCTTCTTAGAATAACACAATTGCAAAAAAAACAAACCGCCCGGTTACAACAATCAGTTTATTGTGATCACATAAGTCTTGTTATCACTTTCTGAATGCAACTGTAACATATAGGTGCCCTTTGCCAGCAAGCCGTTCAACAATAATTGCTCATTCACCATGTTATGACTGGCAACAATGTTTTTTGCGTACACCTTTTGTCCGAGCAAATTATAAATTTCGACTGCAATATTTTCGTTATTGTCTGAAGCGAATGAGCCATTAACTGTAAATGTACCATTCCCTGGGTTAGGGAAAATAGTGACATTATCAAAGTTGCCGGATCCGTGGATATTGCTAGTGCCTGTAGGGCATAGTAATATCCCTGCAGACGACGTGTCTACGCATGTGCCATAACGGATGCACCGGTATTGATTAGTACACATTGTAGTAGAAACGGGGTGAATTGTCAGTGTCTTTGAGTATACACCAGTATAAATACCGGTACCGGGTAAGTTCATGTAGCCGGATCCTGAATTTTCCTGCCATTGGTAAGTAGCTGCGCCTCCTGTGTCAGTAATACTAAAAGTTGCTGTACCTCCCGAAACCAACGTTACATTTGAAGGATTAGAAGTTATAAGAGACGGGATAGCATAATATAGTTTTGTAATCTCGCACACAGATAATCCTCTTCTCCATGTGCCAACATCATCTATGGTTCCATTAAAAACCTGCCATGTGCCGTAGTCACAAGCCCCTATGGTGTTGTGTGCGGTATCAGTAAAATAGCTGATAGCCGCAGGAAAATATGCTGCTTGCTGCAACTGACCATCATAATAGATTCTCATAGAATCGTCGGATGTACTAAAAGTGCCGACCACTAAATGAAATCTGGATGTATCAATGATGGATACAGGGAAACTAACCTGATTAAAAGTGAGTCCTGAACCAACGTTACGTAGGAAAATTACCGAGCTACCAGCAACATAAAGCATATAAGGGTCGTATGCACTGCGTGTATCCCCGCGAAAATATATCTGAGTTTGCAAACCGGGTGCAAAGGCGGATTTTACCCATGCTGAGATTGTAATATCTGCGTTAATATTTAAAGAGGTATCGGGTGGGATAATAATGTAGTTATTGACACCGTTGAATTGATAAGCTGAATTGGGGTGGCCAAATCTATCAGCAACAAGTGTTGCGCCGTAAACGATACCGTTGTTGCCACGCCCGCTTGAGTCCGCAGCGCTGCTATCAAATGAATACCATGCTTCCAGGTTAGCCGTCGGAACATAAGGAGGAACAGTCTGTGCTTTCGTTATATCTGATATAGAAAGCAATAAGATTGAGAGGATAAAAGCTTTCAGTTTATTTTCCATTGTCAGCATAAAGTTTATATTAATAAACACTAATGTACTAATATATTCCCACTGAACGAAAAATAATTTGATGCTGCACTCATCACCTAAAAACGAAAAGCATCAGCCGGTAACGACAAATTCACAATAAACACTTCATACCGAAGAAAAATCTTACGCTACAGATTTATCATTTTCCCTAAGCCTCAATCTGTTTCGATTTCGGATGCATTCCGATGATCATATTTTCTTCGAGCAGCTTTCTGTCGAGGAAAGGAGAAAGATCTTCTAATGCCGGAGAAATATACGAACCATCTTTTTGTACTGATAATCCAAGTTTGGGAACGAAAAATTGCTCAGGGTCCATGAACACCTCGCAAATAGCCGGGGAATCGCAATTCATGAAATCACCAATCATTTTATCAAAATCTTCCCAAGTTCTGATTTGCCACGATGGGAAGCCAAATGCAGTAGCCAACTTACTGAAATCAGGGCAAGATACTCCCGAATTTTTGTTCACGCCGGCATACCTGCCTTGCGCTATATTCTTCTGCGTATGCTTGATCATCAGATAACCATCATTATTAAAAATGATGATCTTAATGGGTAACTTATAATGAGCAATGGTCTGCAGTTCCTGCAGATTCATCATCATGCCACCATCACAATTCAGGCAAAGTACTTCTCCTCTGTCTGATGCAAATGATGCACCTATGGCAGCCGGAATGCCATACCCCATTTCTCCCAATCCGGTAGAGGTCATTAATTTTTGTCCGGGCTTTGTTTTTAAGATCTGGTGCCCGCTCAATAGGGCAGTGCCCATATCTGTAACTACTATCTGGTTTGGCTTGAAGCGGGCATTCAAGCGTTCCATAAACCGGTATGAATTGATAAAGCCGTTTGTGTCGGCATGTTCTTTATCCACCCATGGAAAGTCGTGTTTGTACTTATTGCACCTTTCTATCCATGAGTTGAAATGATCTGCAGACAAAGGTTTCCCGTCGACGGTTTTCAGCAGATGTTTCATAAAATGCCCCGCATCGGCACATACAGAAGTATTGTATCTTTCACTGTACTTTTCTAATTCTGTATTGTCAATATCTACTACCGCAATTTTCGCGTCCCTTGCCAGTTCAGTGATATCGTAGCCAACCTGCGGAATAGCCATGCGATTGCCAATGGAAAGCAGGTAATCACAGTTTTGCAACACAAAATTTGCTCTCCTTTGACCGTAAACACCAGCCCTGCCAAAAAGCAAAGGGTGATCTGAGTCAACCATATCTATACCTGCCCACGATACTAGGTATGCGGCCGGAATCTTATCCATCAAGGTTGTGATCAGTTGTGCTGCTCCGGCTAATTTGATACCATGACCCAGCCAGATCACGGGCCGCTGTGCTGCTGATATTTCAGCAAGTATATTAGCAGTGACTTCGTCTAAATTTTTGCATGTTTTATCGTCGGCAGCTTTATCTTTTGGTTCGGGAGTAAAATGGATGAATTCATCTTCTTCGATAAAAGAAGACTGGATGTTCATCGGTATATCTATCCAGCAAGGGCCAGGCCGCTGATCGAGTGATATCCAAAGGGCTTTCTCCAGTTCATAAAGGGTCATTGCAGGGTCCATTACCCTTGCTGCGTACTTGGTTATTTTTTCAACCATGAATGTGCTGTCGTAGCCTTGTACGCCATACATTCTTAGTTTGTTGTCGGGGCGTATATGTTTTGAATGTTCATTGCCCGATACAACCAGGCAGGGAATAGAATCAGCCCATGCACTTAATACCCCTGTAATACCATTACTGGAGCCGGCGCCGGTAGTAAGAACAGATGCAGTAACTTTTCCAGAGGTGCGGTAATAAGTTTGCATGGCCATGCAGGCAGCCTGTTCATGGTGCACACAAACCATTTCAATAGCCTGATTTTGATAAACGGAATCGAATATGTGCACATTGCCTGCGCCAATAATTCCAAATAAATGGGTCATGCCATTTTTCTCAAAAAATCCTGCGATCGCATCGCTAACCTTTATTTTCATCTCAGTCTGAATGTATAATTATCAATATTCTTCGGAATAACAACTCCCGTGTGGGCGTGCTATTTTTTAGCGGCGATATGCCACTCCATCGACCGTTGTATGGCGCTTTCAAGATCTACGGTTATTTTCAATTGTAGTTCTTTTTTCGCCTTGTCCACGTTCGGAACGATCCTGCGGTTGCCGCTCATGGCATTATTGCCCAGATTTGTGAGTATCTGTGGCTCGGTCTTAAAGCACGACTTGATCATTTTAGCGAGAGACAACAAATCTATTGGTTCCGGACTTCCTACATTATATACGGCGCGAGGCTGCGCATAGGCAGTAATATGCAATATCCAGTTTGCAAAATCAGAAGCGTACATGATGCTGCGTACAATAGAGCCATCGCTCATGATCTTTATTGGTCCGCCCTTTAGTGCTTCCTGCATAAAATCAGTAACTGCCCATGGCAGATTGAGCGACTGGTAAGGACCCACTAACGAGAATGGCCGCGCAATAGATATTGGCAACTTCATCTCAGTAAGAAATGATGCTGCTGCCGCCTCGCAGGCTCTCTTTGATTCAGCATAGATCGTATTACTGTCTAGCGGAGATACAAGGCTGCCGAACGTATCTTCCTTTATATTCCCTGCATCATTCGGATGTTTCCCATACACCATTGATGAGGATACAAGCAGTACATTCTGAATAGATGAAAGCTGGTTGGCCAGCCGGAAGATCTGGAATGTAGAATCGAGGTTGTTTTGGAACGAAGACGTAGGAAAACTGGCAAAATGATCCCTGTTCGAATTTGCTGCGGCATGAATAATGTGTGTTGTATCATGTGGCAGTTCCACTATATTACGCACATCCACCGGCTGAAAAGAAAAGTCTTTCCGGCTAGCCAGGTGTGGGTAGTTTTTCGTGAATTTATTCAGTGATCTGGTTGCAACTGTTACTCGTGTTTTAAAATCAAATTGGTCATTGAGGGCGCCAATGAGCTCCAGCAGCCACGATCCAAGAAATCCGGTACCGCCTGTAATATAAATATGGGCATTGCGCAGCGGTTCGGGTAGCTGGCTGTGCATCTCAAATATATTCAGAACGTCCTGTTTTACTATATCAACTGGTTTTATTATTGACGACATATCGCAATGCTTTAATTATTTTGTTTTGCTAATTCTGTGGCTACTTCCAGTATAAGATCTTCTTGTCCGCCTATTACTTTTCTTCTTCCAAGCTCAAAGAAAACATCCTTAGGGTTCACCTTCAACTCCTTCGAAACCCGTTCAACTATTTTGGCAAAGCCGGAGAATATACCTGTAATGCCGCTGACGATAGTTGTGGAATTGCTGTACGGAAGATTTTTTGCAAACAGTGTTCTTGCCAGGTCTGATGTGTCGAGCACTTTGTAAAGGTCAAGGTTGCTCTCTATTTTCAACTGAAACATGGCAGCTGCCATCAATTCAAGTGGGGTATTGCCGGCACCCGCTCCAAAGCCACATGCGGTAGCATCAATGATCGTGGCGCCCGCATTGATGGCCGTCAGTGAGTTGGCTACGCTTAGCCCCAGATTATTGTGAGCGTGAAAGCCAACAGGCACCAGAAGGTTGTCAACCAGATAGCTGATCTTCGACTCCACATCAGTCGGCAGCCATGCTCCTGCAGAATCCATAAGCACAATTGCTTTTGCACCATACGACTGCATCTTGCGCGCCTCCTCCAGTAGTACTTCTTTCGATGCCAGATGGGTCATCATTAATATGCCCCATACCTCCTTGCCCTGCGCACGCACATAATTGATATGGCGCATTGTGATATCCGCTTCGGTACAATGAGATCCCACCCTGAAAAGGTCCACGCCAATATCCATGGCTTGTTTTATTTCCCTTTCTATAGTAGCAAATCCAGGCATTACATGCACACTCAGCTTCGATTTTTTGATCACAGACCGTGCCAACGTCAGCATTCTCTTTTCTTCTATCAGGTTCTCACCCAGTTGCAAAGACGATGCGCCCAGTCCGTTGCCATGGCCAACTTCTATATACTCTACACCCGTCTCATCTGCGCTTTTGGCATAGGCAAGCAGTTGCTCCTCGCTTATCTGGTGGCTGCAAGCGTGCGAGCCATCCCGCAGGGTAGGGTCTGTAACAATTATTTTTTTTGTACTCATCTTACAGAATTTATGAAAATCTTTTCTTTGCAAACGCCTCCGCTGCAGAAATAGCGGCGCAATTAATAATATCCAGGTTGCCGGCAAACGAAGGCAGGTAGTCGCCCAGCCCGCGAACCCGCACCATTACTGCCAGTCTGCCGTTTTCCAGCATCGGCTCCAGTATAAGCTCATAGCCGGGTATGTAGGTCTGTAACTTGGCTACCATTTTGTGGATAGCTATTTTGGTAGCTTCCAGGTCGGGGTTATTTATTTTAGCAAATACCGTTGTCTGCATGTCCACACAGGGCACTGCCGGGTTCAGGTTCAGTATAGCTTTCGACCGGTTGCATTCAGAAAAAGACAGTATGCCATTTTCGGTTGTTTGCAGGTATTCATCAAGATTGATACGGGTAGCGGGTCCTGCGCTGCGCGATGCTATGCTCGATATCGTTTCTATGTAGTCGATATCTTTATTCACACTGGCTATTGCATATGCCAGCGGTATAGATGCCTGACCACCGCAGGTAACCATGTTCAGGTTGTCTTCATTCAGACATTCATCCATATTCACAGCAGGTATGCACATTTTACCCACCCGCGATGGGGTAAGATCTATAGCGATTAACCCTAATTCTTTGTATACCTTAGAGTAGTTATAGTGGTCTTGTGCACTGGTGGCGTCAAAAACAAGGTCTAGCTCATCTTTTTTCTCTATGATAGCGTCTATGCTGTTTGGCGAAACGGGTATATTCATTCCGCTGGCTTTTTTCATACCGGGAGAACTCAGGTTGCGCCCCGCACACAACACACATTCCAGGTATTCAGACCGGGTTATTTTTACGAGCAGGTCGGTGCCAATATTGCCGGTACCGATAATTGCCGTTCTTAATTTTTTTTGCACAGATATAACTTTATAATAGGTGTATGATAAAACACTTCAATGCGTTTTGCCGGACTATGCTGTATGATCAAACATACAAATACGCATTATTCGGCTACGCAAAGATACAAATTGAAACACACTATATTAAGCAATTAACAACGATCATTTTTTAATGGCATAAATAATAATTTGCGGGTGTTTACGCACATAATCGCCGTTGTATAATGGTTTAATAATCGAAAGTACTAATTTAGCGATTTAAATGGCAAAGGCTTGCTTTGCCTCTGAGATATTACAACATTATAAACAGTAACAAAAATGGGCATCAGGGATACAAAAAGCGATTTCAAGAGCAATAATCTGACTAAAGCGGACTTCATCAGCAAAATGCATGAATTCCACAAGGTATTATTTGATTTCTCAGATAACCTTGCCGGAACTGAAATCGGTAAAATTGAGATAACGGACGGCAGTGTGATCTTTACTTCACGTGCCACTGATTTCCATCCCGGTGGTGCCAGTTTTTATGTAGATATAGCCGATAAGCGCATAACTCCTGTTGATACCTTCAACTTTGATATGTATGAGCAGGAAGACTCTGAAATGCTCTACAAGCTGGTAAGCGACAACGATACCATTTTTGATATAGGCGCCAACATTGGCTGGTACTCAAATCACCTGTCTAAGAAACTGCCGGGTGCCACCATCTATTCATTTGAGCCTATCCCCGAGACCTTTGCACAGGTAAAGAGGAACACCGAGCTGAACGGAGCAAAGAATATCAACCTGAACAATTTCGCGTTCTCTGATGCGGTTCAGACACTTACTTTTTACTACTCGCCAACAATTACCGGTGCATCTTCTTCGCAGAATATCACCGAAAACGACAACATGGTGAAGCTGGAGTGTCAGGCCAACACTATAGATAATTTTGTAAAAGAAAAAGGCATCACCAAACTCGACTTCGTTAAGTGCGATGTAGAGGGCGCCGAACTGATGGTGTACAAAGGTGGGCCTGATACTTTCGAAAAATACAAGCCGATCATCTTTACTGAGATGCTCAGGAAGTGGGCTGCTAAGTTCAATTATCATCCAAACGATATCATCAGCTACTTCAAAGGGTTTGGGTACAACTGCTACACCTCACACGAGGGCAGGCTCATACCCATCGACACAGTAACGGATGCAACTTTAGAAACCAACTTCTTCTTCCTGCACCCTGTAAAGCACGCAGATAAGATCAAACAATTGAGCTAGTAACGGCTTTCTGTTAGTTCCTCAACCTGCTTTTTTTGCCAGCGATGGGGGCGTTATATGTCCTAATTCCTGCTTTGACCACCGTTTTTACCCTGTCTGGACGGCTTGACCCTACGCCCGTGCCTATCTCTCAATATATTCGCCTAATTTTACTCACTAATGGCAGAGCAATACAAATCAGGGTTTGTAAATATTTTTGGTGCACCCAATGCAGGTAAGTCTACGTTACTGAATCTGCTGCTGGGCGAGCGGCTGGTGATCATCTCACCCAAGGTGCAGACAACACGGCACCGCATATTGGGCATACTCTCCGAGCCGGGCTACCAGATCGTGTTTTCAGATACGCCGGGTATTATAGAGCCTAAGTACAAGCTGCACCAGCGTATGATGCAGCAGGTGAAGAGTGCACTCGAGGATGCTGATGTAGCCATTCTCATGCACGACATCAATCTGCCGGTGGAAGACTTCAAAGCCATCAGCGATCCGTTGAGGCTTAAGGTGCCGGTGATACTGCTGCTCAATAAAGCCGATACCATTAAAGACAAAACGCTTGTTGAGGCCGAGGTAGCCAAATACAAAGAACTGTATCCCAACTGGCAGGTTATGGCCATCTCTGCAAAGAACAAAACAAATACCGATACGCTCATTGCTTCCATACTTCAGTTGCTGCCGGAGGGAGCTCCGTTCTACCCCGAAGAAAGTATCTCCGACCGTTCGCAACGCTTTTTTGTGGGCGAGATGGTGCGCGAGCAGATATATGCACTTTACAACGAGGAGATCCCATATCATTCTGCTGTGTTGGTACAATCTTTTGAAGAGAAAGAAAATGTGGACGTGATCAAGGCAGATATTATTGTGAGTCGCGAGACCCAGAAGATGATATTGCTGGGCAAGGGCGGCAGCATGATCAGGCAGTTGGGTATCAACTCCCGACTGGCCATGGAAGAGTTTTTGGGTAAAAAAGTACATCTGGAGTTGTTTGTGAAAGTACGGCCCAAGTGGCGCGATAACGAAAACTACCTGAAAGAGTATGGGTATCATTGACGAACGCCTGGCTGTGATACAGCCGGTAAACAAATTCTGGTACAAGAATAAGGTTGCCGCGCTCGATATGCTCCGGCTCGATTTGCTGCATCCTGTGGTATCAGGCAATAAATGGTTCAAACTGCGGCTCAATCTTAAGCACGCAGTGGATGCGGGTTACAAGGCCATCATCACATCGGGTGGGGGATGGTCTAACCACCTGGCGGCTACGGCATTTGCGGCAAAGCACTTTGGTATCAGGGCTTTTGGCGTGGTGCGCGGTAAGTACGATGAACTCACGCCAACGCTTGAATCCTGCGCAGCAAACGGCATGGAGTTGATTTTTGTAACCCAGGAGGATTACAAAAACAGGCACCAGCCTGAATGGGCTAAGGGTCTCGTTGAGCATTTTGATGAAGTATTAATCATCCCCGAAGGAGGTGCAAATGAGTGGGGCAGAAAAGGTGCCGGTCTCATCAGCAGGTTTATAGATAAGTCATACACACATGTGGCAGTATCTGTGGGTACAGGTACCACACTCATAGGCGTGCGCGACAAGCTGGATGTTAGCCAGGCAGTGCTGGGTTTTGTGCCTATGAAGCAGGGTGCCTACCTCGAAAAAAACATCTCAGATCATCTCCTCCCCGAACAGAACCATAATTGGAAACTGCACGACCAGTGGCACTTTGGCGGTTTTGGCAAATGGGATCAGCAACTCCTTAGTTTTATGAATGAGTTTTACCAACTCAATAAAATACCGCTGGACATAGTCTACACTTCAAAAATGATGTTTGGCCTGCAACAGATGCTCGATGAAAATCAGTTCTCCTCCCACGAGCGTATATTATGCATACATTCCGGTGGGTTGCAGGGCAACGAATCGGTTAAGGATAAGTTGATTTTCTGAGGTAATGAATAAATTGTATCGTTTTACAAAAACATCAATTTTTTATGGCGTATTTTAGAAATTCATTAGAGAGAGCTCCGTTTCCTTCACAATGTTCCTTATCAGGTTTCGTAATAGTTATTGCATAACTATTTGTTTACCCATTGGTCATTTGCTTTTAATCCTGCGATAATATACCTGTAATACTTTCGGCCAAAATTAGATTTGGTATGAAAAGACTACTACAGGTAGCTATTGGTTGTTTGTGCATGTATACAACATCGGCGCAAAGTGTTTTTACAGGTGGGAACCTGGTAGTACTTCAAACGACTACGACAATCAGTAAGTCTGGCTCCCCCGCCACACTCAAGGAGTTTACCACAGGTGGCGCGGCGGGAATAACGGTGTCTTTACCTTCGGTAGGTCCTACACCATATCAGACGGCTGGTGTATATGGCGGCTCTGAAGGATTTCTGACCACATCTACCAACGGACGCTACCTGGTGCTTGCGGGTTATGCTACTGCCGGTACGTTTACCGACGTAACGGCCACTACCGCTTCTACAGTTCCCCGGACAGTAGGTTTGGTTTATCCATCTGGTTTTTATCTTCAATATGATACCAGCAATACATTCTATTCTGCCAATGATATACGTGGTGCGATATCAGACGGTACCAACTTCTGGGCGTCCGGTGCATCTAATGCATCTATTGATGGTATAGACTATTTTGGGCCGGAGAGCAAAACAGCAATAACAACCAGTGCGGTACCGCCGAAGGCTTATGGCCTGCGTATCTTCAATGGTCAAATCTATTATTCGACCCAGAAGGCCGGGCCAACAAACAGTACATCGCAGTTGGGCATTTTTGCATTGGGCAGCGGATTGCCAACCAGTGGCAATCCGGCAGTGTCTCAGGTGATCAATACGGGTACTGTGATACCTCAGGACTTTTCATTTAATGCTACAAGTGATGTTTGTTATGTGGCCATCAGTCAGAACAACGCAGCTGGCGGTATACAGAAGTGGACAAGATCGGGTGCTACCTGGGCGCTGGCTTATACCTTAGGAACAGGCGTTACTAATATTGGTGCCTACGGACTGGTAGTTGATTACGCAGGTGCCTTCCCTATAGTTTACGCAACGACTTTTGAAACGGCAGGCAACAGAGTGATAAAGATAGTTGACAATGGTGCCGGGGCTACCGCAACCACAATAGTAAATGCTGCTACGAATGTATTTTATAAGGGAATCTCGTTTGCACCTGTGACAACCGGGAACCCAATAGTTAATATTAGTGTAGACAAAGACACAGCTTCGGAAGCTGGTGTAAGTGTGGTAACAGTAACAGCAAATGTTTCGGAGCCAGTTGTTGGTAATCAGAATGTGGTAATTAATGTAACAGGAGCAGGTATCACCACAGGGGATTATACGTTGTCGAATACAACAATTTCTATTCCTAGTGGAGCTACAAGTGGTTCAGTGACTTTTAACGTAATAAATGATATTCTGGGTGAAGGCACTGAAAGAGCCACTGTCAATATCACTTCATCATCGGCCGGTCTCACATTGGGTAGGAGAATTAGCCAGGGAATAACCATTACTGACAATGATGGCAATAATGTACCTACAATAGTAATGAACACTCCAACAACAACGAATTTCATTGATGGTGGAGTGAGTACATCTCCGGCTTCACCATTCAAAATGAGTGGTGTTATTAATGATCCTACAGACCCGGGCAAAACCCTAGGTGTGAATTTCAAAGTTGGTGATCTGGAAACAGCAGTTGCAGGTCTGGTAGTAACGGTACGCAGCAGCAATACAACAGTAGTGCCTGCCGCTAATCTGAGCCTTACAGGCAGTGACAGTATCAGGACTCTGAAAATTACCCCGGCTGCGGTAGGGTACTCCAATATTACTGTTAAGGTAAGCGACGGCACAGACAGCGCACAGTATGTGATCAACTATGCTGCTTCTGCAAATTCGTCTACTCCCTCAACAACGACGTGGCATACCGGTATTTCTGATGCATCGGATGCAGTAATGATAGATGATAACTACTTTATAACCGGTGATGATGAATTGGATGTGTTGAATGTTTATTCGCGTTCGGCATCTGGTTTGCCGTTGGTTTCATTCGATTATGCATCGTATCTGGCATTACCTAATCCGGGTAGCCCCGAGGTAGATATTGAAGCATCGGCAGTAAGTGCATCCAATCCTAGAAAAGTTTACTGGCTGGGTTCAATGAGCAATGGAAAGGCACCGTTTGACAACAAACCTAATAGGGACCGAATATTTGCTGCCGCATATACTGGTACTGGTGCTTCCACCACCTTCACATTTGGTGGTTACGCAACATTGCGCAGCAGTTTGTTGTCATGGGGTGACGCTAATGGTTATAACTTTACGGCATGTGCGGCGGCAGGTGTAGATTCTAAATCGCCAAGTGGATTTGCAGCAGAGGGCTTGGTTTTTGGTCCTGATAATACAACACTTTATGTAGGATTCAGAGCGCCTCTGGTACCTAACGTATCACGTACAAAGGCGGTAATTGCACCGATAACTGGCTTCGAAACATGGTTCAACAACGGGGCTCCATCAGGTAGCCCGACAATAGGTCTGCCAATAGAACTGAACCTTGGTGGCCGAGGTATCAGAGATATCATTCGATTGTCAAATGGCACGTATATCATATTTGCCGGAAGTGCAACTGGAACATTATCGGGTGCTATATATAAATGGACAGGTAACAGGGAAGATGCGCCGATCCCGGTAGTATGCCCTGCTGCAGCAACCATGAATCTGGAGGGTGTGGCTCAAGTCAATACGACAGGCGTATTGTCAACTACGTCGCTGCAAGTGATCACTGATGCAGGTGAGGAGGTTTTTTATGGCGACGGAACTGTAGCAAAAGATTTTGGAGATCTGATATATAGAAAGTTCAATTCTGATATTCTTAGTGCATTGGACCTTACGTATCCGGAGATTGGGCTGCAAGGTAATTCAATTGATATTGCAAACGGCAGCGTTGTTACATCTTTAGGAAACAATACAGATTTTGGTAACGTGACTGCCGGGACAACTGTTTCAAAGTCATTTACTGTCAGGAATACAGGCACGGCATCGTTGACTATTACTGGTATCAGTTTTACCGGTACCAATGCCGGAGAGTTTGCTTTAGGTGGGTCGACTACGTTTCCATTGACCATTCCAGCGAACAGTTCGAGCGTGATCAATGTTGCACTTACGCCAAATTCAGGTGTTCGTAATGCAATATTAAACATATTCAGTAATGATTATGATGAGGCTACATATACCGCTGCTATTCGCGGTAATGGTATTTGCAGTGTGGGAGCTATTGCAGGCAATGTTCCGCTGTGTACGGGTAATACTATGACACTGACAAATGCGGGCAGTGGTACATGGACGAGCAATAATACTACTGTCGCCACGATTGGCAGTGCCAGTGGTGTTGTGACCGGTATAACGGTTGGAAATGCCAACATTACCTATTTGATGCCTACAGGTTGTTTTGCCACCACAAGAGTTACAGTAAACCTTACACCTGCACCTATTACCGGTATTGCATCATTTTGTAGTGGTAGTACCTCAGCTCTGGCTAATCTTACTTCGGGCGGAGCATGGAGCAGTGGTAACACCTCTGTAGCCACTGTGGTAAGCGGTACTGGGCTTGTAAGCGGAGTGTCTGCAGGCAATGCGACCATTATCTATACTTTGAATGGTTGCAGTTCGGTAAAACCAATTACAATTAATCCTTTGCCTGCGCCGATTACAGGGTCGACTGTTATGTGTCAGCCAGCAAATGTGCCGTTGGGCGAAACCCTTGCGGGTGGTACCTGGACAAGCAGCAATTCAGCGGTGGCGACTATAGGATCTGCGGATGGCATTGTAACAACTATGGGAGTGGGCTCTTCCACAATAACGAACACTTCAGTTTTCGGATGTGTCGCATCAATTTCTATAACTGTACAACCTACTCCGGTAGCGGCGCCTGTTAATGATGGCGCTATATGTATTGGCGGCACGGTAAATCTAACAGCCAATGGAGCTGGTGGGGCAGTATACTATTCATGGTCTGGACCAGGCTTGACTTCGGGGACAATTGCAAATACTACTGCGTTGCCGACAGCAACCACGATTTACTCGTTGACGGTGAGTAGCAGCACAGACCCCGGCTGCAGCCCTGCAACTGTTTATACTACTGAAGCAACCGTTAATCCCAAACCGGTTGCCACACCTACCAATGATGGTCCGATATGTGTGGGCGGAACAGCACATCTGTTGGCTAATCCGACTGGTGGAGTAGGTGCTTACATATATTCATGGACAGATCCTTCTTCTTTTATTACTACAGCAGAGAATCCAATAGTAACGCCGGGAACCACTAGTACTTATTCACTTACGGTACGCAATGCCGCGTCAGGCTGCAGTTCAGGTATCGTCTATACAACTGCTGTTGTGGTGTATCCCGTACCTGTTGCGACGGCTTCTAATGACGGTCCGATATGTGTAGATGGAACTGTAAATCTGAATGCTAGTGCCAGTGGCGGTATCGGGGCATACAGATTTGATTGGACCGGAAGTAACCTGACGTCAACTACGGGCGCTAGTACAAGTGCTTCGCCTACTGCAAGCACTAGTTATGGTGTAGTGGTTAGTAATATTGCTTCTGGTTGCGCGAGTCTGCCCGCCACTACGGCAGTTAATGTTAATGCTAAACCAACTGCTGCGCCAACAGGCAGCGGCCCGATTTGTGAAGGCGGTACATTAAATCTTAATGCGAACGCAACCGGTGGTACCGGTGCCTATGTTTATACATGGAGCGGGGCTGGCCTGGCAACAACTACCGTAAGTAATCCGACAGCTACCCCAATTGTTAGCGGTACCTATTCGGTAACTGTATCAAATGCAGCCTCTGGCTGCAGCGCTGGAATAGTGTATACTACTCCTGTAGCTGTTTATTCAAAGCCAACAGCGGCGCCGGGCAACGATGGTGCGATTTGTACAGGTGGTACCGTAAATCTTACTTCAAACCCTGCCGGAGGTATTGGTAGCTATACTTATGTATGGAGTGGAAGTAGCCTTGCAAGTATTACTGCCGCAAATCCTACAGCGGCTCCATCAACCAGCAATGTTTATACAGTGGTTGTAAGTAATACAGCATCGGGATGTACCAGTCTTCCTTATACCACTCATGTTATGGTTGTGCCAAAACCTAGGGCGGTGCCAGTGAGTAACGGACCAATATGTATAGGTGGTACAGTTAATCTGTCGGCCCATGCTGCAGATGGGGTAGGAAGTTACCTTTATACATGGAGTGGCCCCGGTTTGTCTTCTACAACTGCTGCCAATCCCACAGCTGCACCAACTGGTACCAGCACCTATTCGTTAAGTGTGAGTAATGCAGTCTCAGGCTGCAGCTCATCAATCGTATATACTACAACTGCTACCGTCGCGCCAAAACCAACTGCGGCACCAACGAACAATGGTTCGATATGCCTGGGTGATGCAGTAACACTGAAGGCAAATGCAAGCGGTGGTACAGGAGCATACCTGTACACATGGAGTGGCCCGAGCCTTGCTGGTGCCAATACGGCAGTAACCAATGCTAGTCCAACTGCGTCTGCGACTTACTCCGTTACAGTGCGTAACGCTGCATCGGGATGTAGTAATGGCATTGGGTATACTACCTATGTTCGTGTCGATACTTTATTTGAGCCATCTGTTACTATTACAGGTCGGTCGGTTGTTAAGTATGGACAAAATGACACACTTGTTGCAGTTGTAAGCAATGGTGGTCGTGGAGTGACTTATCAGTGGCTATCTGGTCAAACGTTTATCGCAGATGCTACGTCCTCTTCTTTTATACTGAGCAATGTGTCGAAGAACGACTCGATCAGTTGTTTTGTTACCTCACATAGTCCATGTGGCAGTTATACGGGTACTGCTTCAAAAGTGATCAACGTTACTAATGTAGGGGTGGAGGATGCAGGACTGCGTGGTGGCAACCTGATATTATCGCCAAACCCGAACAAGGGTGCATTTATGCTCAACGGCGAACTAGGTAATATAGCAGCTCAGGAGCTTGCAATAACTGTTACTAACTTGCCGGGGCAGGTTGTATACAGCGACCGAGCAGCAGTACGTAACGGTGTTTTACATCAGGCAGTGCAGTTGGACAAAAATATTGCCAGTGGTGTATATCTCCTGAACATTAGTAGTCAGGAAGGTAATAAGGTAATTCACTTTGTGGTTGAGTAATTGTTGAACTAATAATATGAGGGGCCTTAGGATATCATATCCAAGGCCCCTTTTCATTTCAGTTCATTTGTGGTTTCGCGTACATTTTCGGATCAACCGGGACTAAGGCAATTTGAATTTCTGTCGCAGACTGGCCAATCTTACAAAAGCCAGGTGCAGTCCAACATCCGAAAAAACTAAGAGGGTTTTTCTAAACTTTCAGGCTATTCCACCCTTATCAGAAAATCCTTCGAAAAAGTAACATTGTATCCTCCTTTCCATTTTACCTGTTGCCACTCGCTGGTCGGTTTTATTAATGCGGTGGTGCTACCTGCAGAAACAGTTATAGGTAAAGAAAAGCCACCAACGGCTTTTAAGAAACGGAAATTAAGTTGGTTATCCTTTACATAATACTCCAACTTCGGAATATTGGGGGTACGCAAGTACTGATCAAAGAAAGTCCTTAAGTCAAGCCCGGATTTGGCAATGAAATAGTTTTCGATCTGTTCTGTAGTCACAGATTGATGGTAAAAGTCTTTATTCAGCCCTCTGAGTAAACTCCTGAATTTTTCATCATCGTTCATCATTACCCGTATCATATGCACTATAGCTGCGCCTTTATCATACATGTCATTTGATCCCTCATCATTAATACCGTATTTGCCTATTACGGGTTTGTCATTTTGTATGCCCCGCCATTCTCCCTGGCAATACTGAAACGCTTTTTCACGCCCCAGCAGGCATTCAGCAAACAATGCCTCGGTGTAGCAGGTAATGCCTTCATGTATCCAGTTGTCGGCAATATCTTTTGCGGTGATATTATTACCAAACCATTCGTGCCCGCTTTCGTGCACTATTATATAATCAAACTCGAGACCTATGCCTGTTCCCGTTCGGTCACCGCCGGCATAACCCATGTTGTACTTATTTCCGTAAGCTATCGCGCTCTGGTGTTCCATGCCCAGATAGGGTGATTCAACTAATTTGTAACCGTCTTCATAAAAAGGGTATGGGCCCATCCAGTATTCAAAGCAGTGTATCATTTTTTTTACAACTGCAAAGTGTTTTCTGGCCCTTGCTTCATTGGGCCTCAGCACATAGAAGTCGAGGTCAAGCTTGCCCTTTTCGCCCATAATTGTATCGTGCCAGTGAATGTAGTCGCCTAAATAAAAGGTTACATCGTAGTTATTGATGGGGTTGTTGACAACCCAGCCAGAGATACCGTTTAGCGTACCTGGTTCGGCATCGTCCCCTTTCATGTTTTTACCATTGCTGACAACAAACATGCCTGATGCTGCAAAACGGGTAGCCATTCCTTCATCTGGTTCATCCCACTGGGCATCTTTACATGGCCACCAGCAGCTAGCTCCCAGACCCTGGCAGGAAACAGATATCCATGGTTTGCCGGTATTATCCTGTACCCAGCTAAAGCCGCCATCCCAAGGTGGATTCACGGCCGCTCTAGGTTTGCCCTTGTAATAAACGGTAATAGAATACCTTTCTCCCTTTTTCAGTTTATGGAACGGATACTTTACCCACCACACATTTTCTTCGTGCATTATGGGCAATAATTGATTCCGGTCGCCTTCGTTTTTTGGCATCAGCACCACACTGTCCATTTCCATAGGGTTTTGGAGGTCCAGCTGCATACTGTCATTTGGCGTTTGCAGTACCTTAAAGGTGATGGTATTGCTGCCGCTGATCATCCTGTTTGCAGTGTCTATCGTTATCTGTAAGTCATAACGCATCACATCCCACCACTCACGGCCGCTGCCATTGCTGCCACGCAGCGTATCAGAATGGGTAAAAGCAAATGTGGTATTTGCTGAGAGCAAATACCACATCAAAAAAAGTACTCTATTTGTAAATTTCATTGTTATTAGTTTTCAAAGCTCACCACTTCCACGTCAAATATCAGCGCTGCGTTTGGAGGAATAACACCGCCCGCTCCACTTGCGCCGTATCCGAGGTTTGATGGGATGTATAAAGTACCCTTGCTGCCTTTATCAAATAGCTGCACACCTTCGTCCCAACCTTTGATCACCTGACCAACACCCAATACAAATGTAAATGGAGATACGTGGTTGAACTTAGGATCTACATTTGAGTCAAATGTTTTGCCATCGAGCAGCTTGCCGGTGTAGTTCATGGTAACCTGCTTGCCCACTTTTGGTTTTTCGCCATTTCCTTTTGAAGAAACTACATAGTACAAACCAGAGTTTGTTTTGATAGGCTTAATGTTGTTTTTCGCAAAATACTCAGTGAGCGCTTTGTCGTCCTGGCCGAATGCACTGCCAGAGATGATCAGCATAGCAAATAGAAATAGTTTGGTTAATAAGTTGCTTTTCATTTTAAATGATTTTTGATTGTTTAAAATATAGTTACATTATTTATCAATTCCTAAAACTTCTACATCAAACAGAAGAACTGCATTTGGCGGTATAGAACTGCCTGCACCACTAGTACCGTAACCAAGTTGCGATGGGATAATGAAGGTAGCCCTGCCGCCCAATTTAAGTAACTGCACGCCTTCGTCCCAACCCTTGATCACCATTCCTTGTCCGAGTGTGAACGAGAATGGCTGAACGTGGTTGAACTTAATATCTGTGTTAGAATCGAATATTTTACCGTCCAGTGTTTTGCCGGTATAGTTCATCGAAACTTTCTTGCCTGGTTTCGCATTTTCACCAAGGCCTTTCACAGTCATTATATAGTACAATCCAGATGCGGTTTTTTCTGCTTTCAGGTTGTTCTTCTTCAGATACTCCTGTATCAGTTTGTCGTCTATTGCTCCCTGATCAGGCATATCCAGTATTTCCACATCAAAAACGAGAATTGAATTCGGCGGGATAGAAGGGCTTCTGTCCTGGCTGCCATATGCAAGACTTGATGGAATGTAGAAACGTGCTTTAGAACCGATCTTTAAAAGCTGCAATCCTTCGTCCCATCCTTTTATCACCTTGCCTTTTCCTACTTCCAGGGTGAAAGGCTGCATGTGGTGGAACGTAGAGTCGGTATTAGAGTCGAATTTTTTACCATCAAGAAACATTCCGGTATAGTTTACAGCAACAGATTTGCCAGCAGTTATTTTGTCGCCATTACCTTCTGTAGATATAGTGTAATACAGACCCGACGCTGTTTTAGTAGGTTTTACACCGTTCTTTGCAAAATATTCCTGCAATATCTTTTCATCTATTGCAGATTGTTTTGCAGATTTCTCAGCATTTTCCTTCTTTTCTTCAGCGTCTGTTTTCAGAGACTCGAGCGTGGCATAGTAAATGATCTCGTCACCTGGTTTAGCCCATGGTGGCATCTGACCATACTGTTTCACAGAATCAATAGGGAAACGAATAACCACGCTGTCACCAACGACCATTTTCATGAACACTTCAACCGGATCTCCATGACCTTTCGGCTGAGAGATAGGCAATGGTACAGGTTTGTTGTTGTTCATTTTTCTTGAATCAAACATAACACTATCGCCCACTTTGTAGCTGATATTCAATTCAATATGATCTGTTAAGGCCGGATTTCTTTTACCAGTACCATGCCGCATTACCTTGTATTCAAGGCCATCGGGCAAGTGGGTAAAGCCATCGGCTGACTTGGTTTCTTTTGCAGATTTCGTTTCTTCTGTTTTTTGCTTAGCCTTACCATCTCCATCCTTCTTCTTGCTCTGTGCAAATACCGAAGGAGCGTTTAAAAGCAGACCCGCCAATAAAAAACTGAATACTAACTTCATGCCGGATAATTTGTTCATTGAGGTTGTGATTTTATAGTTGACTTAATATTCCTGATTATTGAGCAGGCATCTGACCAGGCTCTTGTTTTGGAGCGTCTTTTACTTCAGTGATCTCAACATCGAAGACCAATACAGCATTAGGTCCGATATTTGGTGGAGCCTGTTCGCCATAAGCTAAAGGTGAAGGCAGGAACAAAGTAGCTTTAGCACCTTTTTTCAACAACGCAACGCCTTCGTCAACACCCGGGATCATTTGGTGAGCTCCTACTGGGAATTTCAGTGCCTCAGTGCCATGATGCCCGATTGCAGTATCAACATTTGAATCAAATGCTTTGCCATCCAGCGTTTTGCCGGTATACTTCATGCTAACCATCTGGCCCTGTGCAATTGCAGCACCTGTGCCAGGAGTTTTGATCGTATAGTACAAACCTGAAGCGGTTTTAGTAGCTTTAATGTTGTTTTTAGCCAGATAATCCTGAATCAGCTTATCGTCGATCGGCATCTGAGCAGCTGCTTTCTTTTCAGCTTCTAGTTTAGCTTCAGCCTGCTTAGCATCCATTTCTTTCTTATAATCTGCTTCGGATTTTACAGAAACAATAGTGATAGATACTTTGATCTTTTTGCCTTTCTTCAACCATGGTGGTAACTGGCCAGCCTGCTGAGGTGGTATTGCTTTGATCATTGTATCGCAAGATATTTCTACCAGACAGCTATCGCCTACAGACAGTTTGGTGAACACAGACTGAAATTGCCCTGAACCCTTAGGTTCTTCAACTTTCATTACAGCAGGTTTGCCATTTTGCTGAGTACGTGAGTCTGCCAAAGTCATAGTGTCAGCTTTCGCTATGATATGGAACTCAACAATATCTCCTAATTTAATGTTTTCGCCGGGTGCATCTTTAACGATATTGTATTCAATACCTTTAAATTTTTTGAAACCTCCGTTGCTGTTACAAGCAGTGTTGCCAACCAGCGCTGCGCCTATAAGCGCGATAGATACAATTTTTCTTATCATTGTTTTGGTTAATTTATTTAGTTTGGTTTTGTTTGTTTATTATTTTGGGTGAAGTTCCGACAAAATTTTCTTAAAATATGCAACTGTGTCTGTCAAAGATGTTTTTGATCTGCCGCCGGATGCATTGAAATGTCCGCCGCCATCGAAGTACAACCTGGCAAAATTGCTTACATCAAACTCGCCCTTACTACGGAACGACATTTTTACTTCATCATTACGTTCTGTGATCAAGGTAGCAAATTTAATACCAGAAATACTCAGCGGGTAGTTTACCAACCCCTCAGTATCGCCGTTCTGCACATTGAAAAGATTCATGTCTTTTCTGGATAATGTGATCAGTGCTGAGCTGTATTTATGGAACACCTCCATTTTTTCGATAAGCACATAACCCAGAAATTTCATTCTGCTTTCGCTCCAAGACTCGTAAACTTCTTCATGTATCCGGGTATGATTAAGACCCTTACTGATCAGGTCGGCAGCCATAAGGTGCACAGCCGATGAGGTAATAGGGAATTTAAACGATCCGGTATCTGTTAAAACACCGGTATACAAACAAGCGGCAATATCGGCATCAATTACGCTGTTATCACCGGCAAGGTTGATGAAGTCATACACCATTTCGCAGGTGCTGCTTTTTTCAGGTATACTTACGCCGTAGTTCCAGTATGGTTTAGGAAACAGGTGATGGTCAATCAGTATTTTGGGTTGCGTTGCATCGGCCAAAGGCTGTTCCAGATGCTTGGTACGGGAATAATCGTTGAAGTCAACACAAAAAATAAGGTCTGCTTTCTTCAACGCCTCAGTTGATTCTTTAGTTTGACCTTCATAATCCAGCATTGTATTCACCCCCGGCATCCACTCCAGAAAATCGGGAATGCTGCATGGAGATACCGGATAAACTGTATGTCCTTTTTTTCTGAGGTAGAGTGCCAGCCCAAGCATACTGCCAATAGCATCGCCATCAGGTTTGTGATGGGTAGTGATGAAAATCACTTTAGGTTCTTGCAGTAATAGAATAGCGTCTTTAATGGGTAGCATTTTCGTCCCAAGCCCTGATGGGGTATTTGTTTTTCTTTGGGGTGGCAAAAGTAAGGTTTAGTTCCAAATACTTAATTATTTTTATTTCATATTGGAGTTAAAATTTTCCGAATATTTTAACAATTTGAGCGGTTGTCTGCTCAATCAGAAACAGGTGGCTTAATCGATCAACTTTTCGTCAATTTCTTTGTCCTTTTTTTAACTTTTATAAAATTTCTTTTGGCTTAACTTTGCGGTCTTACTTAAAAAAACAACTATATATGTCGAATCGTACATTCACGATGATTAAGCCCGATGCGGTGAAAGCAGGTAATATTGGTAATATCCTTCAGATGATCAATGCCGGAGGTTTTCGTATTGTTGCTATGAAATATTTACATATCAGCAAACAGAGCGCTGAAAAGTTTTATGAAGTGCATGCTGCACGTCCTTTCTTTGGAGAATTAACTGAATTTATGAGCAGCGGACCAATCGTAGCTGCTATACTTGAAAAAGATAATGCAGTAGCTGACTTCCGTACTTTGATCGGTGCTACCAACCCGGCTCAGGCTGAAGAAGGTACTATCCGTAAAAAATATGCGACTTCAATAGGCGAGAACGCAGTGCATGGTTCAGACAGTGATGAGAATGCTGCTATTGAAGGCAACTTCTTCTTTAACGGACTAGAGCGTTTCTAATATACTTTTGACTACAATTTATTCAGAGCCATCCTTCGGGGTGGCTTTTTTTTGTGTGGGCTGCATGGAGGTAAGACAATAAGCGGGAATTTTACACGTTTGAAACGAAAAAATATACCATACCTTTAGGTAGGCTGCATATACAGTTGCCTGTAAATATTGTACCGGGTTTGTATATGGGCATATACAAGCCTGCCAACGGTGGAAAACCTAAAGAAGTGAAATTTGTGTACCAGCCATAACTATGAAAAAGAGCAAAATAATATGGATAGGTTTGGCATTGCTTATAGCAGTGCCAAACCTATCTTTTGCGCAGTACCTGAATAAGCTGCACGATATAGACAGCACTTATGATTGGGGCTGGGACATTTTTCTTAGAGCGGACAACAATTATTTTGTTATTGCTGGAGCACAAAATACAAATGTTGGTCAATGGGAGCCAACCAGTTTAATACTTGCTCCGGATGGCAGTACGGTATTAAACAAAAATATTTTAAAATTTGATAGAGCAAGTGGTTATATAGGCAATCAGGGAGAAGCAAAAACGAATGGTGTAAATTACATTGTACCATTCACATTAAATGGTAATAACAGATCTAAAGGGGGCATTATAAAATATAATGCAAACTGCGATACTATCTTTTTAAAAACATATACAGATACATCTGTATGTTTTGATGGAATTAATACCTGTGCAATATTGGAAGATGGATATATAGCAGGTGGTTTTAGATCTATTAACAGACGTCCTAATTATCCGGGATTTGTAATTCGAACAGATACCCTCGGTGATACGCTATGGACCCATACGTACCAGAAAGACACTGCTCAATGGGTGCAAATTCAGCACATTATTCCTTTACCAGACGGACGGATAGTTTTAGGAGCACAAAGTACCTATTGGGCTAATCTGGTTAATCCTTACACGCATCCTACCCCATGGTTTATTGTATTAGATAGTTTGGGGAACATAATAAAGGATACCCTATATGGTGCTAAATATGCAGGCGGTGGGCATTTATATAAAGATAATATTGGTGGATATATTCATCTGGGTGAGATAGATTCTCTTGTTACACGTTTTCCTGATGATTTTGAGAACTTTCCGAATTATATAGCCCATCTTGATACGAATTTCAGAATGGAGTGGATAACACGTTTTCCGTACTCTACCGAAATTGGGCATAGATATTCTACAAAGGCGATTCAACTACACGATAATAATTATTTGGTTTGCGGTGAAACTGCAAAGTACGGTATTGCAATGCATAATTATGGATGGGCAGCTAAAATAGACAGGAACGGTACCACTTTATGGGAACATTATTATGTGAGTGATTCAATGCACGATGCCCATATCACTGATGTACTGGAAAAACCAGATGGTAATATTGTGTTTATTGGTGCATCTTTTAATGATACTACACCATCGTGGCATCGTATACAGGATGTGTGGCTGGTAGAAGTAGACAGCAACGGCTGTGAGAATGCCTTTTGTGCACCGGTAAGTGTGCAGCAGGCGCCGGAGGTAAAAGGGGGTACGCTTTCCGTATTTCCCAATCCCAATACAGGTTCGTTCACTATCAGGTTATCTGCTGCCGCAAATGAGCCTATAGCGGTTGTAATAAGCAGTATTACGGGTGCCGCAGTGCGGCAATTTACCGGCACCACTAACAAAGACACAGAGGTGGTATTGCATGTGCCACCGGGTATGTATCTGATATCGGTAAGTACCGCCAGCGGCAGGTGGGTGCAGAAAATGGTGGTGGAGTAGAGTGGCCTACACCACCTCCTTATTATACTTCCCCTTGTATTCCAATGGCAATCACAATTATACCTTTTGCCAATTAGGACTATTTTAAAAAAGTTAAATAGAGTAAGGCTTTTTCATGTAAAAAATCCCGATAAAAATCGGGATTAAAAATGAAGGTATTTTGAAGAAGGGTTTATACAGAAGGCATAGTATTAAGGGTTATTTGGTAAGCTTGTAACCTAGGGTAAAACGAATATATGGGGCCGATTGAGAAGTGTTTATGTTGTATCCGCTCTGCATGTTTGTTTTGGTTTTCGCCTGTTGTACCAGGCAGTCGAACAAAATGCGTTTTGAAAATTCGTAACTAAAGCCAGCCATGTAGCCAGCTCTCCATGTACTTTCTTCCGGGGTAGGGTATTGTGGTCCGGTGTAGCTTGAGTAAGGATTGCCGTTATAGTTTATGATCGAATTGGTATGGTAAGCAACCGGTGTTTCCCCCGGACGAGTAATTACATAAGTATCAATTGGGCCAACCGGAATGTTGTTTTTGATGTAAGTATTTTCTGTAACCTGCATCAGTTTGCTATAGGTCAGATTCACACCTGCATAAACTGAGAATTTTTTGTGCAGATAGTATTTCAGCAACAGCGGGATTTCTATTTCCAGATAATTGCCGCCTATGCTGTTGCTCTTAACGATCGAATCGTGGGTCTGAGTATATGAGTAGTTGGTTCTGTACAGATAAGCCTTGAAATCACCGGCCAGGTAAATGCTATCAGCTTTTCCGACAATAACTGTGCTGTCATTGTTCGCCCTGTAGTACGATGCTGAATTGCCAATCCTGCGGCTCCCCACCCATGCTTCTTTTATCGATGGCTGGATCATAAACGAAAACTTAGGGCTGATGTTCAATTGTATGTATGGAGATACAACCAGTTTCTTAGCCGCATCGTTATCAAACCCCCTTTCGTATCCCGCTTTAATTCCTAACTCAAACCTGTTGTATTTAACTTTTGGTTTTTTGTTTTGGTTATTTTTGTTCGCAACAGAAACTGCAGTTGTAGTTTTTTTCGGTGTTTCTGTTTTGGCAGGTACGGCTTTTTTATCAGCGCTATTGTCATTAGCATCCGCTTCGTCTGCAGGTGCCGGGTTTGATGAGCTGCTGTTGTAAACAATAGGTAAAGCCTTTTTGGATTGCTTGTCATCAGCAGTTTCATCATCTGTTACCGAAACATTGTTTGTATTTTTCCCAGATGTTTTTGTAACTGATATCACCCTGGGTAGATTACTGTTGGCGTAGGTTGCATTGTTCTTTCTGTTTGGTATGTTTTTGTTTTCCTTTGCCTTAAATTCTATTGAACTTTTGTGATTTGGATTAGTTTTATCTGTTGCATTTTCATCAGTTGGGTTAGGTTGGGTTGAATTAGTTTGCGGGGCGTTGTTCGAATTTTTATCAACAGTTGTAACACCTACCGGCTGCGGTGTTACGTTTGTTGTTTCATTCACCAAGGCAGTTGCATTGCTGTTACCGCTCAAACCGAAGCTGCCGGCAAATTGTTTCATGAACGGCAGGCTGGAAAATAGCAAAAGGCCAATAAGCCCCACCAGCCAAATTTTTTTATTACCTCCAAATACAGCTGGCGTCTTAACTGCATCCAGTTTTTTATCAAGAGCGCTCCACGCAGCCGGCGGTGGAGTCTCGGCATAGTCGCCGAGCGCATCTTTGAAAAGGTCATCAATATTTTGCATCTGCTTATCCATTATAAAATGAATTTACTTTCGTAACGAAATTATTTTCTCTTTCAATCGTTTTCTGGCATCGTTAAGGTGCCATCTGCTGTTATTCTCATTAATGTTTAAAATATTGCCTATTTCATTATGGCTATAATTCTCAAAAACGAAGAGGTTAAATACGGTTCTCTGAGCGTCTGGCAGTTCCTGAATGCATTGAAGCAACTCTTTGTGCGATATTTTTTCTACCGAATCGCTGTTTACAAATGCATCTTCAGCCTGCACTTCTTTGTTCTGCACATCTTTGATCGATTTTCTCAGGTGGTCGGTCAAAGTGTTTACAACTATTCTTCTTACCCAGCCTTCAAATGCACCCTGAAAATTGTACTGATCGAGCTTGGTGAGCACCTTTAAAAATGAATCGTTCAGGATCTCCTGAGCCATCGAATCATTGTTGTACAGAAATCTCTTAATAACACCATATGCTGCAGGGGCATATATGTCGTACATTTTTTGCTGGGCACTCCTCGATTCAGCCATACAATCCCTGATCAGAATACTCAGTTCAGTTTGTCCGGTTATTGCGGCTGAACTTTTATCTGATTTCGTTAAAGGCGTTACAATCTGGAGTGTTTCTGCCAATTGCTTAATTTTTCTTACTTTTTCCCGATAAACTTTCGGTTACATTAATAGACGTACGGTTTAGCGTAAATGTTAGTGAAAAAAAATAATTTTCTGATTTACTAACGGCGAATGGCTATTTAACGTCATTATCAGTAGCCGAAAATGGTGTTGTTTATATTTAAATTTATTTGGCATTGTTTTTGTAGTAGTGATACTACACGGAAGCAATTATATTTTTGACGGTGTTTGAATTTTTT
>CAIKOJ010000213.1 GCA_903829015.1 uncultured Bacteroidota bacterium | reverse complement strand
CGGTTTGCGATTTTTACGGCACAGTATTTGATTTTAATGAAATGGCTAAACGTAGATTTACCGGCCTTTGATGGATTTATGCTATGCGCTTTGTTTTTTTGGGTAATGGCGGTAATACCGTCGGTGTCGCTTACAGAGCTGGGAGTGCGGGGATCTGTAAGTTTATATTTATTTCAGCATTTTTCAACCAATACGGTAGGCATGTTGGCAGCCACAGCCGGAATATGGTTTCTGAATTTGATAGTACCTTCGATAATTGGCAGTATTTTGATACTCAGGATGCGGATTTTAAGTTAGAATAATAGCTTTATGATAACATTAAGAATGAGAGAAATGTTAAGATTTTCGGGTTTGATCTTGCTGCTGTTCCAACTAGTTGTGAATAGAGTGCACGGGCAGAATGATTTTTGCTCTGCAAGAAATACGAGTTTCAAAGAAGGCGAAAAACTTACATTCCGTGTGTATTACAACATGAGTTTTATCTGGATAAACGCCGGTAACGCTCATTTCACCACTACACTTGAAGATGTGAACGGACACAAAGACTATCACATAACAGGCGATGGCAAAACAGCCAGCTCTTATGAATGGTTCTACAAGGTAAATGACCGCTACGAGACCTATATAAACGCCGAAACCATGTCTCCGGACAGATTTGTAAGGAATGTGCATGAGGGCAGCACCAAAATACACCAGGATGTACTGTTTGATCATAAAAATGGGGTAGCTACTTCCGACAAAAAAAACTACATCATTCCCAAATGCACTCAGGACGTGCTTTCTGCCATTTATTTCGCCCGAAACATAGACTACAATAAATACAAGCCGGGCGACAAGATCCCATTCAATATGTTTTTGGACAATCAGCTGTACTCGCTCTACATCAAATACATGGGCAAGGAAGAGATCGAAACCAAAATGGGCACTTACAGATCTATTAAAATTGTTCCGTTGCTTATTTCCGGTACTATATTCTCCGGTGGAGAGAAGATGATTGTTTGGGTATCAGACGACAATAACCATCTGCCGCTGAGGGTAGAAAGCCCGATTTTGGTAGGAAGTATCAAGGTTGATCTGATGGAATATGCCAATCTGCGCAACCCATTTACTTCCCAGATCAGCAAAAAGTAACCGCATGCATAATACATATATATATCTATATGCAAGGGTGTGCTTTTTTCTATCTTTGCACCCTTTATATAAAACTTATTGAATTAGCATGATTGCCGGAGGGAGGAAAAAAATTGACATTACGGAGTTCGGAAAAATTGTATTGCATAATAAACCGGTATCCATAAACAGCAGCGCACTGGCTGATGTGAAACGTAGCTATGAGTTTCTGAAAGTATTTTCGAAAGGGAAACTGATATACGGGATCAACACCGGTTTCGGACCAATGGCGCAATACCGCATTGACGATGCCGACCTGAGCCAGCTGCAGTACAATCTGGTACGCAGCCATAGTTCGGGCATGGGCAAGGTGATGAGCCCTGTACATACTAGGGCATTGATGCTGGCAAGGCTCAATACCATGATGCTGGGCTATTCAGGTATCCATCCTGACACAGTAAAGTTGGTTGCAGACCTGATCAATAACGAAGCTTACCCGTGCATTTATACACATGGCGGCGTAGGTGCAAGCGGCGATCTGGTGCAGTTGGCACATCTGGCTCTGGGCCTGATTGGTGAAGGTGAATTTTATTTTAAAGGAAAGATAACACTGGCAAAAAATGTGTACAAAGCATTGGGTCTGAAGCCAATGGATATATACATACGTGAGGGACTTTCAATACTGAACGGTACCTCTGCAATGACTGGCATTGGTGGTATAAACGTGATCATGGCAAAGAGGCTGGTATTGTGGAGCCTGTTGCTGTCGCTGATGATCAACGAAATGATGGAGGCCTACAACGATTCATTCTCTGCAGAACTGAACAATGTAAAATTACATAGCGGACAATCGAAGATAGCTGAGTGGATGCGCACCTTTGGTGCCAAAAGCAAGCTGCTGCGCAAGAGAGATGAGCACCTGTATGAAAGAGAGGTAACAGAAAATGTGATCAATGATAAGGTGCAGGAATATTACTCTCTGCGCTGTGTGCCGCAGATACTGGGTGCTGTGCTCGATACAGTGATGAATACTGAGGAGGTGATTGTGAACGAGCTCAACTCTGTAAACGATAACCCGGTAGTAGACTACAAGAACAAAAATATTTTTCACGGTGGTAACTTCCACGGCGACTATGTGTCTCTGGAAATGGACAAGCTGAAACTGGTAGTGACAAAGCTGTCTATGCTGGCAGAAAGGCAGCTGAACTTTTTGCTGAACCCGCACCTGAATCAGAAGCTGCCGGCGTTTACCAATGCAGGCAAGCTTGGTCTTAATTTTGGTTTGCAGGGTATGCAGTACCCTGCTACATCTACTGTGGCAGAGAACCAGGCACTGAGTACATCGCTTTATATACACAGCATACCCAACAACAACGATAACCAGGATATTGTGAGCATGGGCTGCAATGCGGCAATTATCTGCAGTCAGGTAATTGAGAATGCACACGAGGTGCTGGCTGTTGAACTGGCCGCACTGATGCAGGCTATCGACATCAGGCAGATCAGCGGCAAACTTTCTCCGGCCACCAAATGGCTGTATGAAAATGCCCGTAAGATATTCCCGTTCTTTACCGAGGATTTTGCTTCATCGCAAAAGCTGCGTGAAGTAAAAGCATGGCTGATGGAAACCGACATCACAGAACATTTTCATAAAGAACTAAACGCCGTATCAAGTGACACAAAATAAGTACGCCCTCGTAACCGGAGGCTCAAGGGGAATAGGCCGGGCTGTGTGCCTGAAACTGGCCGGACTGGGATATGGTGTAATCATAAATTACAAAGGCAATAAAGATGCCGCCGATGAAACCGCAGAGGCAGTGCGCATGCTTAACCAACCCGCAGAGACATTGTGCTTTGATGTTGCCGACCGCACAGAGGTAAAGGAGATACTGGGCGGATGGATGGAAACCAATAAAGACAAAGTAATAGAAGTACTGGTAAATAACGCAGGAGTGCGCAACGATGCCCTGCTGCCCATGATGAGCGACGAACAGTGGGACAATGTGATCAATACCAGCCTGCAGGGCATGTATAATGTTAGTAAACTGGTGATTACACCAATGGTACTGAACCGCTACGGACGTATCATAAACATGGTATCGCTGAGTGGCATTAAGGGTATGCCCGGCCAGGTAAACTACAGTGCGGCCAAAGCAGGCATGATAGGTGCCACCAAGGCTCTGGCACAGGAGGTAGCCCGCAGAAATATTACCGTAAACGCCATAGCGCCGGGCTTTATAAAAACCGACATGACCGCCGATCTTGATGAAAAGGAACTGGTGAACATGATACCTGCAAAACGCTTTGGCACTGCCGAAGAAGTAGCAGACCTTGCCGGCTACCTCGCATCAAAAAGCGCAGCCTACATTACCGGGCAGGTAATTTCTATAAACGGGGGGTTGTACTCGTAGGGTATTGGGGCCTGATCAGTTCGCTAATTTGGTGATCGTAGTAAAAAACAGCAGCAAAGGTGAAAAGTCCTTAAAAAGTCCTTAAAGGAATAGGGCAGGTATTAGCTTATTAATTTTGTATCTGAAAAAATCCAAAACAGATGCAAAAATTAATTGTGATATCCCTAGAGCAACTACATACGGTAATCTCTCAAGCTGTCAAAGAAGAGGTTGAGAGACAAAAACTGGCTGAGAAAAGTGTGGCGCCAACCAAAAACCTAGACAACGATTTCCAAACCGGAAAAGAGTTACCATGGTTATTGATTCGAGCAGTTCATTTGGCAACAACAATTGCAAACCACTTTTTCTAATTCCATTTTCTTTGATAGAGTGTAAACCGGCCGGCACAAAAAAGTGCGGGCGCTATCGTACTCCGCCCTGTATTTCGTGGTCGCACGAGGATTTGAACCTAAGGCCACCTGATATTTTTTTGATGAATTGGATAGTGTTGCTGAGGAACTAGAGAGAAATCTTATCGTATCTTTATCTAACTTATGAAACGCATATTTACCCTTTTACTGGTTGTTTTAAGTTGTCAAGGCTATTCTCAGACAGCTTCACGACTTATTGCATTTGCCACCTTTCACAGTGATACAACTGCTCAATGTGTTGACAGCGGTGGTTTTAACAAATATTCAGAAGATAGGGGTGGGGAAGTTTATGCATGGCCATCGAAATTTTCATCTCGTGATCCGGTCTTAAGTTGTTATCCGTTTGTAATAACATTAAAACATGATAACGTAACCAGACAAGAGGGAGTTGTAAAATTTGATTCGGCGTGGGAGAAAGGGCTCGATTATAGTTTGTTCTTTGAACAATTCTTCGACGGGGTGAATAATATGACGTATGCAAGGACCCGGTTATTAGTGAATGATACATTACAAACTAGGCGTGCAAACTCATACAGATATAACAAAGACAATTGCCTTATTGTAGAGATAGATACTTCCTGGAGTTACAATCGACCATACGTAACTTTTTATCAATACGACTATGACGCAAGTAAAAACATGACGTCTTATCTGGAATTTTCAGTTGAAAGTAGTGATACTGGTAACAGATACTGGTACACTAATACTTACGACAGCAACAATAACTTAGTTGATATTTATAATCAGTATTGGGTTGCTAAAGAACATAAATTTGTTATAGATGGTCTTACACACATTTACTATACAAACAACCGTCCTGATTCATTTCATGCCTATACTTTTGGTTACAAAAAAAATGGAATAGATACCGTATTAACCCGAATCTGCAAATATCATTTTTCGCCTTTAAACGACACATTTGTGACTGAATATTTTTCGATCCCTTATAAAAGTAGTCCGGCAATACTATTTCATAGAGTGATAAATGCGTATGATATTTCCCATAATAAAATATCAATGACAATGCTCAATCTGGATTCAACATTGAGCAACTATTACCCCGATAAATTTGAGTATACCTACAACAGTTTCAATCAGGTAACTTCGGAAAAGTATTATTCAATGAACGCCAATGGTAATTGGGTTTTTTCTCATTTGTACAGATACTATTACGAAACTTACGAGCCTGGTCCACCGTTTAAGATCAATGACCTGACGCTTTATCCTTCGCCCACTAAGAACATGTTAACCTTAAAAATAGAATGGGACACAGCAAAAGCGTTTACTGTTAGTATTTTCAATATTGTTGGCCAAAGGGTCATGCAATGGGATGAACCACCCGTTCAGCTTTATAAAAAAACAATAGCTCTTCCCGATCTGGCTTCTGGCCATTATTTCATGACCGTAAACTGCGGTAAACAAAGGATCGTAAAACGGTTTGTCATTGATAACTAGTACCGCCTGATTATGACTGGTTACTTCCTTTAAGAATAGGCACAAAAAAAGTGCGGGGCCCACTCGCACTCCGCACTCT
>CAIKOJ010000212.1 GCA_903829015.1 uncultured Bacteroidota bacterium | reverse complement strand
GACGAGTATCAGGATACCAATCTGGCGCAGTATGCCATTATTAAAATGCTTGGCGCACGCCATGAGAATATCTGTATAGTAGGTGATGATGCCCAGAGTATCTACTCCTTCAGGGGAGCTACCGTGCAAAATATTCTTCAGTTTCAGGATGATTATGAAGACGTGAAAGTGGTGAAGCTGGAACAAAACTACCGAAGCACACAAACAATACTGAATGTTGCGAATAATGTGATAGGCAACAACAAAAATCAGATACCAAAGGAACTATGGACAAGTAATGCCGAGGGTGAAAAGATCATTCTGGCGCGCACCATGACCGACAACGACGAAGGCCGGTTTGTAGCTGATGCTATAAAAGAGCAGCAGATGCGCAATCATTACAACAACAAAGACTTTGCTATTCTGTACCGTACCAATGCACAGAGCCGCTCATTTGAAGAAAGCCTGCGCAGGATGAATATCCCTTACAAGCTGGTGGGTGGCACCTCGTTTTATCAAAGGAAGGAAGTGAAAGACTACCTGGCCTACCTGCGCGTGATCATGAATTCGCAGGACGAGGAGAATATCAAGCGAATCATTAACTACCCTACCAGAGGAATTGGTAAAACGAGTATCGAGAAAATACTTGTACGTGCAAATGAACTGGATAAAACATTCTGGGAAGTGATCTCACAGCCTGAAATGAGCGGCATATACTCTTCGCAGATCGAGGGGTTTGTGACGATGATCAAAAGTTTCAGAACCATGCTGGAGAAGCACACCGCATACGATGTAGCATATGCCGTGGGTAAGCAAACCGGCCTGGTACAGGAGTTGTACAACGATAAAAGCGTAGAAGGTCTTGCCAGATACGAAAACGTACAGGAACTGCTTAACTCTATCAAAGAGTTCACGGAAACACCGGATGAAGAGGGTGAACTTACCGACAAAAGCCTTGGAAGCTACCTGCAGCAGATCACATTGCTCACCGACGCAGACCAGGGCAACGACGACCCCAACGTGGTAAAACTCATGACAATACATGCAGCCAAAGGACTTGAATTCCCTTGTATTTTTGCTGTAGGGCTTGAGGAAAATCTCTTCCCAAGCTCCATGAGCTTGTTTGACAGAGCAGACCTTGAAGAAGAGCGCAGATTATTTTACGTGGCCATTACCAGAGCGAAAGACAGACTTTGGATAACGTATGCCAACAGCAGGTATCGTTTTGGAAATCTGGTGCAGAACGACCCCAGCCGGTTTATTGAGGAAATACCAACCACCCATTTAGACAAAACGTTTACCGGAGCCAGCAACAGGCCTCAAGCAGGTGGATTTACTGGCATGCTCAATAATTCATTCGATAAGATGCCCTCTCTTAAAAAGCTGGCCGACAAGCTGGCTGCTCCGGCACCACCTGCACATACACCATCTGCTAATTTTGCCGGTGATGAGCCCGGTAACATGACGGTAGGCATGGAAGTGGAACATCAAAAGTTTGGTTTTGGAAAGATCCTGACACTGGAAGGCAATCCTAACAACCGCATAGCAGGAATCGAGTTTGGCAGCCATGGCATAAAGAAAATTATGCTGAACTATGCCAAACTGCGTATAGTTAAATAGTCGACTATTGGCTTACTGAATGTTCAAATGCTCTCCTTATTGTAGCGTTTGTTTGAGCTTACTCTGACGGAGCCTGTATATAGCAGCTAACAATATGGTTTCAACCAAAGCAAAGGCAAGGATTCCTATAATTGCATTTTGATCTTGCAGCAACCATGCGAGGAAAATGATGAGGATGTTCGCAGCACTGATCAGAGCAACAGCGGCAGGGTGTGATATACCTGCATCCAGCATATAGTAATGCAAGTGGGTGCGGTCGGCATTAAACGGCGATATCCCTTTAGAAATTCTTAAAATAAAGACCCGGACACCATCATAAACCGGATAAAACAGTATGGCAACGCTCAGCAGAAACGCACCCTGTGGGGAATGAATAATACCTGCCAATTGCACACCTCCGGGTTCGCTGTAGCTTTGTCCAAAAAGCAGAACAAGCAGAAAGATAGTGAACCCCAGCACCATTGACCCCGTATCGCCCATGTATATCTTTGCTGGTGCAGTATTGTATATAAGCAATCCAATAGTAGCCCCTGCCAGGCTCAAAGAGATACATGCCAGTGATGTATCGCTCATTGCAGCAAACAAGCCTGCAAGCAACAACAAGTATATCACCGCGGTATACCCAGCAAGGCCATCTATGCCATCTACAAAATTGAATACGTTTATAAAAAGTGTACAAGCCAGTGTGGTGAATGCTATACTGATCCAATAAGGCAGCTCATTGATCCCAAATGCACCATAAAAAGAATAAATGCGGATGTCGGCAAAATGAACAGCAATAAAGGAAGCAATGAGCTGCGCCAGCAGCTTCTTGGTTGGCCGCATATTAGCCAAATCATCGTATATACCTGTGAAGAAAAGGATCATTGATGACGCAATAGCAAAATTCCAGTTCTTCTGGTACATGAAAAAAGCAGCGGCAACAAGGTAGCCGGTAAAAATGCCTATCCCGCCCAGACTTGGAATTCCATCGCCATGTATTTTTCTGATCTTGTCCGGTATATCATATATCTTTCTGCGGGTGGTAATGAACAATATCTTCTTTACAGAATAAACACTGATCAGCAGAGAAGCTGCGAATGACGCAAGGTAAAGCAGATATGGACTAAGATCAAAATTCATTAACGGTACCGGTATCTTCTGATTGTTGTAAACGAACTAACTGTTCAAAAATTGTTTGCTGAACGCATATAAATTAAATGAGCCTGAATTCATTGCTTGTTTCAGCTCATCCCTCATTCTGTCTCTGTTTATGTTCTTCATTCGTGTGGCCTGAATCAACTGCCAGCATTTTTCAGACAGCAGGTGCAGCCTTTTTTCAGGAAAATTCTTTTGGTTGTCTAGAATATTCGTGACTGCCGCTGCCAGTTCGTCTATACCTTTATCTTCAGAAGCCACTGTTTTTATAACGGGTATTTCCGAGTCGGGCGTGGCCTTATTGTGCGCAAGGATTCGCAGATTATGAAATAAACCGTCGGCCTCTTCATGGTCAGCTTTGTTCACCACAAAAATATCTGCAATCTCCATAATACCGGCCTTCAGGGTCTGCACTTCATCTCCGGCCTCGGGCACTAACGTAACAATAGTACAGTCGGCAAGGCCTGCAATTTCCACTTCACTTTGCCCTACACCAACCGTCTCCACCAAAATCAGATCGAACGGACCTTCCTTCACGATATCTGTAACCTCAATAATTTTCGCACTTAGACCCCCCAACGCCCCCCTTGTGGCCAGCGACCTGATGAAGATACCGGGATTGGTATAAAATTCACTCATCCTGATCCTGTCGCCAAGCAAAGCCCCATAATTGAACGGCGATGAAGGATCGACTGCTATTACAGCAATCTTTTTATTTTGACGGAGCCAGTGGCGCAATAATGCATTTACCAATGTACTTTTGCCGGCTCCCGGCGGCCCTGTTATTCCTATTACTTTAGCCTGGTGATTTTCCTTTAGATCCAGCAACAAAGACTCGTAACCATTGAGTTCATTTTCTACAATGGTTATGCCTCTGGCAAGTGAGCGGAAATTCCCTCGCCGGATTTCATCAAGCAATTGTTTTAGATCTACTGGCACTAAATATTAGTTTTGAACGTTCTTGAGTTGAACCTCGTTAAATTGTGAACAAAAGTAGTTTTCTAAATAATAAAATCTTACACAAATCCAATATTGCATTATTATGCATATTTGGGATGTTTCTTGGCTTTTTGGCTGCCCCTGCATTACAATCAATTGCCACGTTCTTGTTTGGCATTAACGGGCTACGTGGTATCCATCCGAAAAAATGGTTTAAAAACAAATATTGGGTACTTGGATTACTTTGGATTGGTATGCTGGCAGTAAGTTTTTTCTGGAGCACTGATGTGGAATACTGGAGTAGCGGGTTACGTATAAAACTGCCATTTTTAATTTTACCTCTAGCTTTTAGTTACATCCCAAGCTTTTCCAGATCAGAAAAACAATTGATCACACTAATGTTGGGATTGTTGCTGATAGCTGGTGCAGCATATAGTATTTCATTTTTAATCAGCGACCGCGAGTATTACTTAGCGCAATATAAGATCTCCCACCTGCTGCCTACTCCTTGCCGCGGTGATCACATTAGTTTTAGCCTGTCAATTGTGCTCTATATAATATGGGCGATATATAACTGGCGAAACCTGGACGACGGGCTTTTGAAATGGATTATAGGATCCACCATAATAATTCTTGCTGTTTTTATCCATGTATTAGCGGCCAAAAGCGGACTTATAGCATTTTACATGTTTGTTGTATTGTGGAGTTGCTATCTGGCGTTCTATAAGAAAAAACTGGCCGGCATTGCTGTATTGATCTCTATTCCCCTGTTTCTGATTTATGCATCTAAAAAGATACCAACATTCAAGGAGCGCAAAGGGTATGCCGCTTTTTCACTTTTTATGCTGCAATACGGCGATCGGTCGGGGAATTACGGTGATGTAGGTCGATTGATGTCGTACAAGATCAGTCTTGATATTATTAATCAATATCCATTGCTCGGCGTTGGTTCGGGCGATCTGATGATTGCTATGAAAAAAGGGTACGATAAATTTTACCCACAGGTGGAAGAAAAAGACATGCTGGTACCCCATAACCAGTTTCTTATTGCGGGTGTATCTACCGGAATAGTGGGTATGGCCTTGTTTGCTATTTGGTTTTTAGTGCCATTAACCTGGCTGAAACGAAACCGACCGAGTTTTTACTTCCTGATGACGTGGTTGGTGTTACTGCTGCAACTTTGTATTGATACTGCACTGGAAGTGCAGTACGGCGTCTTTATATTTGTTTTCTTTTTGCTGCTGATGAAAGAAGAACTGCCGCAGTTCGCCAACGGAAAAGACCAAGCCGTTACTACTCTTTAAAATTAAAAACCGCCTCCCGTAAGGAAGGCGGCCACACTCACCAATCATCCGCACTGCTAACACTCACTGTTAACGCACTCAATCACCAGACACTAAAACATCTACTTCTTTAAAACAACTATTCTACTAACACCTAATTCAACTGAACAAACGCTTATTGTATACTGACCGGGAGGATAGATGCTCATGTCTATCTGCAAATTGGAATTGTTTTTCCCCGCGGCTGTTATATGATCTGTCTTTCCCTTTCTATCTATTATATCTACATAAACCGAGCCAACAGCAGTTTGAGGTATGTTAATGCTCAACACATTTACCACCGGGTTTGGATAAACTGACCATTGGTTTAATGTGCTCACATTATTTGTTCTTTCGTAAGGCAAAGTTTGACCAAAAGATGCCACACTTGAGCAACTAACTGCCAGCGATAATATGGAAATAACTAACCTGTACATACCCAGTTTTTAAGAAACGGCCATCTAATTCCGTTCAAAAAACCGTGCCAGCAGGATTGTCTTATACTACCACCTGGACTGCAGGGTTTGCAATAAACAAACTGAGATTAGAAGAATAACATGCAAACCAAAACTGCTGTGATCACGCAGATGAGGTCGACCAGCAGCATGGTAGAAAGTGTATAGCGGGTATTTTTGATCTTAACGCTGCCAAAATAAACAGCTATAACATAAAAGGTAGTCTCAGCCGAACACTGGAACACGCTCGATAACCTGCCTGTGAACGAATCTACACCATAAGTACGCATAGAGTCTATCAAAAAGCCGCGGGCACCGCTGGAACTGAACGGGCGAAGCAGTGCCACAGGTAACGCATCCACAACCTCCCGGTTGACACCCATCATCAGGAACAACTTAGCCACCAGACCGGAAACAATTTCAAAAACACCACTGTTTCTGAACAAGGATATTGCCACCAGCATACCCAGTATGTAAGGGAATATAGTGAGTCCTGTTTTAAGACCACCTGAGGCACCCTCTACAAAGGAAGTAAATACATCCTTGCCACTGATAACGAAAACCTTTTCCTTCAGAAATGCATAGCTGAGGATGGCAAGTATGATCACCAGCAATATGACATTTGAAATATTGTTGGTGAAGTGATTTTTAGAAACGAGGTCCAGTTTAAGAATGTACATCATAAGACCTGTGATGACACCTATTACCGCACCTATAGACAACAAAAGTGTGGCACTTTTAAAACTGATGCGCTGCCTGATGCCAACAATGATCATGGCGGCCAGTGTACCAACGAATGACGTAATGATACAGGGCAGCATCACATCAGACGGATTATGGGCGTTCTGAGCAGCACGGTACCCGATAATAGAAGTAGGGATCAGCGTGAGCCCGGCGGCGTGCAGACACAGAAACATGATCTGCGAGTTGCTGGCCTTCTCTTTATCCGGATTCAATTCCTGGAGGCTCTCCATAGCCTTAAGTCCGAACGGTGTTGCTGCCGAATCCAGACCCAGGAAATTTGCTGCAAAATTGAGCATCATGTAAGATATAGCAGGGTGCTGCGCCGGCACCTCGGGGAATATCTTAACAAATACCGGACTCAGCAACCGTGCCAGCTTTTCAGAAGCACCGGAATCGATAAGCAACTGCAGTATGCCACAGAAAAAAGAGAGGTAGGCTATTAATGGTAATATAAGATCGAAAATAGTATTCTTGCACGTGGGTAGTATGCCGTCGGCGCCCTGCTTGCCTACAGTTATTTTCACTACATCTTTATCCAGAGTAAGCAAAGTGTCTTTTTGCTGGGCAACACCCTTTACAATGTAAATACCACTCTTCGCAGTAGTAATGCTATCCCTTAGCGGCGTAGCAACATCTTTCAGATACATCTCCTTCACCAAAAGCGGATCATCTTTCTTGCCATTCACAACGCTGTCTATAGAGTAAACAGAACCAGTAGATAACATTGCAAGAATGTACACTACCGATGAAAGAATGATGATCAACCAGAATCTGCTCAGTACCATTAAACAAATTTATTCTAAACAGGTAAATATAAAAATAAAAGCCACATCAGGGTGGCTTTTATTTTTAAAGTCTGGCACAACACCAAACCTCAGTATTAATGCTTTGTCGTATCGGCACCTCCACCATCAGCTGGTCCGGACGGTGTAGTAGCAGCAGAATCGGCAGCTGGTTCATTAGCTCCGCCGGCTCCCATATCGCCCATAGAATCATTTTTAGTGAACTGAACCAGCCACTTGCCGTCCTTCTTCACCATCTTCAAAGTTTGCTCTTTATCACCATCGGTAGAAGTTGTGTAAGTAACGGTAGCTTTATCGCCATCTTCTTTCACATCTTTTACGTTAACGGTTACTTTCTTCATTTCCTTCTTGCTGGAATCAGGCATCATACCGCTAAGTGCCTGTAACTGAGAGATGAAAGTTTTGGTTTCATCGGTAGACACTTTTTTGGCTGCCTCATAGTCCATATGATAAAAACCAGTTAGCCATGTATTGGCGACATCCTTAGGTGAATTTTTATTACAGCTCACCATTAAAAGTGCTGCAACAAGTATTGTGGCGAATAGCCCGGTTATTTTTTTCATATTTCGTGATTTAGGCGGCAAAGGTATTATTTAAATTTCGTTTGCCAAACCACATTTGCGTGTTCGTTTAAAAACAGATCATCTATGCCTACAAACCGATGGCCAAAAAGATCGCTGGTATGTATGTACGCAGTATCGGCCATTGTCTGGCTCACAGACCTGTATACGAACTCAGAGCAATAAAGCACATCCTCTGTCTGAAGGTCGAATTTGAGGTCGAATTTGGGTTTTGTGCGGTAATACTGCCTTACTACTTCTCCCAACTTACTGATATTTGCCTCGCTGAATTTGTAACGGACAATAGCCGCATGTGTATTATGTAAGGGAGAAAAAAAGAAGACTGCAGAATCTCGACGTAACCTTTCGTCCGGATTGTCTTCTCCGCCAATGCTGTGATACACGAAGGGATACCCTCCCTCGATCATCACGATGCCACAATGCGAATAGGTTTTATCCTTGCGGTTCATTTCGGCCAGCATATAGCTGTCGGCACCAAGGCCTCTGCGGAGAACAATATCGCCGGATTTCAGCAATGAAACAGCCGTATCCATAATCAGTTTGTTTGCGGCTATCTGCCCGGCAAGCGCTTCGTCAGTAACGGGTTGCGCGGCGATGTGCCGGCTCTCAAAAATATTCAGAAATTTCAGCTCTACGATGGCTGCTGCCACCATCACGAACCCCGCAAAGACAAATATCGCCAACTTAGACTTGCTCATAGGCTAGATATAGATCAAGGTTGGTTATTGCCGATGGGCTATAAAACAATTACACATTGAACCTGAAATGCATTACGTCGCCGTCGTGCACTACATATTCTTTACCTTCTATACGCAGTTTGCCATTCTCTCGGCAGGCCGCCTCGTTCTTATAAGTAATGTAGTCGTTGTATGCAATCACCTCGGCTTTAATGAATCCTTTCTCAAAATCGGTATGAATAACGCTAGCTGCCTGTGGTGCTTTCCAGCCTTTATGAATAGTCCATGCTCTTACTTCCTGCACACCTGCTGTAAAGTAGGTAGCCAGATTAAGGAGGGTGTACGCACCACGTATCAGCCTGTGCAGGCCGGGCTCAGTAAGACCGTATTCTGCAAAGAAGAGTTCTTTATCTTCTGCACTTTCCAGTTCAGATATCTGGGCTTCAATAGAATTGTTCATTACGATCACCTGCGCACCTTCCTCAGTAGCAGCTTTTACAAGTGCATCAGAATATTTATTGCCGGTGAGCAGCGCCGGTTCGTCTACGTTGGCAACATATAATACCTGCTTATCAGTGAGTAGGAAAATATCGGCTATTGCTTCTCGGTCTTCGCCTTCCAGTTTCAGTCCGCGTATGTTCTTACCTTCCGACAGGTGCTGCTGGCACTGCTGCAGTATCTCAAGCGCATGCTTCACTTTTGGGTCGCCGGCCTTGATCATTTTCTCCATGCGCTGTATCTTCTTCTCCACACTTTCCAGGTCCTTCAGCTGCAGTTCGGTATCAATTATTTCTTTATCAGCTATCGGGTTGATATCCCCCTCATCACGCAGAATGTTCTCATCTTCGAAACAGCGGATCACATGCACAATGGCATCTACCTCACGGATATTAGCGAGGAACTTATTACCCAGTCCTTCGCCCTTGCTGGCACCCT
>CAIKOJ010000211.1 GCA_903829015.1 uncultured Bacteroidota bacterium | reverse complement strand
TTAATGCAATTGAAACTGGGTATTATATACATAACAACGAGCTTCGTTGTTTGGCGTTTTTGTTGCATATAAATTGCTCCAACGCTGTAAACCCCGACCTAAAATCACCGAGCTTTTCCTTTATCTTTTAATTTAGCGCTACTTTATATTACTTTTGCCATCCCTCAGGGCACTCATATCCATGCTATCAAAAGAACTTTTATTAAAAGCGTACAGACTGATGATGACCGCCAGAGCTATGGCGGAAATTTATGATGCAAACAGACCAATTTGTAAGTACGTTCACAGCACATCCCGGGGGCACGAAGCTATTCAACTGGCTACGGGTTTCCTATTAAAACCTTGTGATTTTATTAGCCCGTATTACCGCGACGAGAGCATTATGCTGGGTATGGGTTACCGGCCTTACGAAATGATGCTGCAGTTGCTCGCTAAAGCAGATGATCCTTTTACCGGAGGTCGGGAGTATTACAACCACCCGAATATAAAAAGAGAAGGTTTCCCAACAATAATCCACCAGAGTAGTGCCACGGGTATGCAGGTAATACCTACTACGGGCATTGCACAGGGCATTCAATACAGAGAAAAACAACAATTATCTAACTACCCTATCCCGCCCGTTACTATATGCTCATTGGGTGATGGCAGCGTTACAGAAGGCGAGGTAAGCGAGGCACTGCAGTTTGCCGTACTAAAGAAACTACCTATCATATACCTTGTTCAAGACAATGACTGGGGAATTTCGGTAAGTAGTGATGAAGCCAGAACCATGGATGCATTTGAATATGCAGCCGGTTTTAAAGGTATGGAGCGTGTAAGAGTGAACGGAAGTGATTTTACTGACTCTTACAACACTATGGACTATACCATAGAATGGGTGCGTAAACACCGCCAACCTATTCTCGTCCATGCAAAAGTACCACTGCTGGGGCATCATACATCCGGTGTAAGGAAGGAATGGTACCGCACACCGCAGGATCTGGCCAAGCATGCCAATGATGATCCCGGACCAAAACTTAGAAAACTTTTATTGACGATTGAAGGGATTACTCCTGAATATCTGGATCTGATAGAAGCTGAAGAAGCTACGTACGTACAGAACGAATTTGAACTAGCGGTTGCCGCACCGGAGCCTGATCCGGCAAGAGTAGCTGAACATGTTTACGTTCCCTCTCCAATTACAGAGGAGACCGGCGATCGTTGCCCCGAAGGACGCGAAAAGGTAGTAATGGTAGATGCGGCACTCCATGCTGTTGAAGAATTGTTGCAGGACCACCCCGAAGCCCTTTTCTATGGACAGGACGTTGGAAGGAGGCTGGGTGGCGTATTTCGAGAGGCGGCAACTCTGGCCGATAAATTTGGCGATACGAGGGTATTTAATATGGCCATACAGGAGGCTTACATTGTAGGCTCCACCGTTGGCATGAACGCAGTAGGGTTAAAGCCGATCGTTGAAGTACAGTTTGCAGACTATATATATCCCGGACTCAACCAGCTGGTTACCGAGATCAGTAAATCATGTTACCTCAGTTGTGGCAAGTTCCCGGTATCTATGATATTACGTGTGCCTATTGGCGCATATGGTGGTGGTGGTCCGTACCACAGCGGCAGTGTAGAAAGTACACTCGCCACAATTAAAGGTATTAAGATAGCGTACCCAAGTAATGCGGCAGACATAAAAGGCTTGATAAAAGGTGCTTATTATGATGGTAACCCTGTGGTTATGCTGGAACACAAAGCACTCTACTGGAGTAAAGTTCCCGGTACCGATGATGCAAAAACAATTGAGCCGGCAAGAGATTACATACTCCCACTAGGTAAAGGTACTGTTGCCCTCGAATCAAGTCAGCAGAATGTAGATGATGGCGCATCGGTTTGCATCATCACCTACGGCATGGGAGTTCATTGGGCCAAAAATGCAGCCAGACAATTCCCGGGGCAGGTAGAGGTGATTGATATCCGTACCATTTACCCGCTCGATGAAGAACTTATATACAGCACAGTAAAGAAACACGGTAAATGTATAGTGCTAACTGAGGAGCAGCTACGCAATTCATTTTGCGAGGCACTCGCAGGCAGAATTGCCCAAAACTGTTTCCAGTATTTAGATGCCCCTGTGCAGACAATTGGCGCACTGGATTTACCTGCTGTGCCAATGAATACGCTGCTTGAAGCCGCGATGTTGCCAAGTGCCGATAAG
>CAIKOJ010000210.1 GCA_903829015.1 uncultured Bacteroidota bacterium | reverse complement strand
ATTGATAATTTTTCCACGGGATCTAATGATTATGCAGCATTCAGACCCGAATCGCCGGTTGAGGTGTTTGATTTCCTTTATAATGCAGTTCCGGGTTTTAATTCCGCATGGGATTGCGGAACAGGCAACGGCCAGGTGGCGGTACAGCTTGCAGGCAAGTTTGAGACTGTGTATGGAACCGATATCAGCACTGAGCAAATGCAGCTTGCACAAAAGAGAGATAACATCCATTACCTGAAGGAACGCGCGGAGCAGACTTCGTTGGCTGATGATTCTATCGATCTGACCACCGTTGCACAGGCTATACATTGGTTTGACTTTGAAAAGTTCTATCATGAGGTAACGCGGGTATCAATGCAGGGTGCATTATTTGCTGCATGGACTTACAGTACTTTAAAGATGAGTGACGCAGTAAATGAAGTGATCGACAGGTTGTATACAGATATTACTGGCCCCTACTGGGACAAAGAGCGTGCGTATGTGGATGCTGGTTATAGCACTATACCTTTTGTATTTGATGAAATAGAGACTCCTGATTTTGGTATTTTGAAGCACTGGAACATACATCAGGTTGCCGGTTATCTCAGAACATGGTCGGGGGTGAAGCACTATGTAAAGAAGGAAAACCATGACCCGGTGCTGCTCATTTGGAATGACCTTGAAAAGGCATGGGGGAGCAACGAATTGATAGAGGTGAGGTGGCCGGTGCATATGCGGGCTGGGTTTGTAAAAAAATAAAAAAATCCGGAGAAGCGGTTCTCCGGATTTTTATTTGAAGGTGTTTTTGCAATTACTCTACGCCTAATTTTTGTTTCAGAAACGCAAGAGAATAGCCGCCCGCCTCTTCGGCTGCGGGCTTATCGTAATGTGGGTTGCTGGGATTGGCAAATGCGTGTACTGCATCAAAATCGTGTTGCGTGTATTTATGCCCTGCTGACTTGACGATCTCGCCAAATGCCTTCACGTCAGCAGCTTTTATGTAATTGTCTTTGGTGCCGTAATTGTATAGTACGTCAGCCTTGTTGGATTTAACTTTGTTGGCATCTTTCTCCGGAAATCCATAGTACATAACACATCCTGCGGCATCCTTACCGGCCAGGCGTGATGTAGTGAATGACCAACTGCCACCCATGCACCAGCCAATTGTGGCGATCTTTTTTCCTTTGCCGGCTTTCGCCAGTAATCCATTCACGATTGCTTCGCCTCTTTCAGGGGTCAACGAATTCATAAGTTTGCCTGCTGCATCAGGATCAGATGCTACATTGCCGTCGTAAAGATCTACGGCATAGATATTTACTTTGCCTCCCAGTTTAGTATGCAGGCTTTCCGCTTCCCTTTTAATATAGTCGTTCAGACCCCACCACTCGTGTACTACAACAAGTACCTTATCAGATGCGCCATCTGCGGGAATGAAGAATGCATTGCCTTCGGCACCACCTTTCGTTGGGAATTTAATCATTGAACCCTTTTGTGCCGTATATTCCAGCGGTAACGGAGCTTCGTGTGCAGCTTTGAAAGATGCATTGAGTGCCAGCAGTTGCATACCTTCCGGTTTTTTGCAGCAGCTTTGGGCGTTAGTTTTTACGGCAAAAATGATCATTACTCCTAAGAGCAGTAGTTATATTCTTTTCATGAATTTTGAATTTTAAATGAAGGTAAGTTTAAGTTGGTCAATTTAAAAATAATGGCAGTTACTACATTATTACTTTGTTGTAGCCACACATTCAATTTCGATGAGGGCATCTTTAGGTAGCCGTGCTGCTTGTACGGTTGATCTGGCTGGTTTAATGGCCGGAAAGTAATCCTTGTAGATGTCATTAATTTTCGCAAAGTCGTTCAGGTCTTTGAGAAATACGGTCACTTTCACAACATGTGCCATATCGGAGCCAGATGATTCGAGAACAGCCTTAAGATTCTTCAACGCCTGATGTGTTTGAGTAGCGATATCGTCGCCAGCCATTGTGCCTGTTGCAGGTAGTAAACCTATCTGGCCAGAGGTGTACACCAAATTGCCGGTTTTGACTGCATGTGAATAAGGGCCTATCGCCTTAGGTGCTTCGTTGCTGGATACGGCCATTAGTTTCTTGCCAGGTGCGCAGGAGCATAAGATATAACCGAAGAAAGAAACAAGAAACAGCACCGCTGAGAATTTCATATAATTGCTTTGCAATAAAGATAATACCTTCTTCAAACTTTTGCTATTTGGTAGAAGTATTTGCGGAGCCGCTTATCATGTTCTCGAGGTATGTAGTTGCCAGCCTCATTCTGCTACCGTACCAGCTCATCATTTCGCCGTCTATCAGTCTGATCTCTGCATACGGTAATGTCAATTTTATTTCGTCTATATGCACCTGTTTGAAAGGGTAGGGCTCAGACGAGAGCAGGATGAGGTCGATATGCTGATTTGCAAGGGCGACCAGTTCTACTTCGGGGTATCTTGTCTGGTCTGCAAGTACGTTTTGCAACCCTGCTTTGCTAAGCATGTCATTGATAAATGTATCACCGCCAGCACACATCCACGGCTTGCGCCAAATGAAATAGGCCACTCGTTTCGAATAACCGTGGGTTTCAACCAAGTGTTTTAAATCAGCAAAGCCATTTTTAATTTCGCCTGCTAAGGTGTTTGCTTTTTCAGTTTTTCCAACCAGTTCTCCCACGCTGCGTATCATCGTTAGCGCTTCATCTACAGTCTTAATGTCACTAACCCAAACCGGATATGATTTGGCCAGTTCTTCGATCTGTTCTTTAGTGTTTTCTTCTTTATTGCAGATGATCAGGTCGGGTTGCAGGGATTGTATTTTTTCCAGGTTTACTGTTTTGGTGCCGCCTATCCGTGTTTTATTTCTGAACCACTGATCTGGGTGCACGCAGAATTTTGTGATGCCCACCACTTCCTCATCCAGTCCCAGATCGTACAATAATTCTGTTTGTGATGGCACAAGGGAAACAATCTGTTTGGGCGGATAATTAACCGTCACCTGATTGCCCATCATATCTGTGAACGTCCTGGTCACCGAATACTAATTGAGCCGTTTGTAATAAACAAGGAGAAACACACTGAAGAGACCGTCTAACAAGAACATGTTGCTCATATAGTCAACCGGCAACTTTCCATTGGCAATGGCAAAGTACACGCAGATGTTTAGCAGCGTAAGCAATATGTACCCTAGCGCACCCCATTTGCGCAAATCACTAGCTGCAAGCCAGAAAAAAGCATACCCCGCAATCCACAATACTTCCAGCCATGCAATATCGGGGAACTGCACGTGGCGGTCGTCCCAAATGGTACCAATGAACCAGATAATGTGAAACAACCCCACCAATGGAAATAATAGTGGTGGTTTGGTAATTATATCAGAAACAAATTGTTTGATATTTCGCACGTGAATTAAGTTTTACTCCGGCACGAATTTGCGTGCCGGAGTTTTTAAAGTTATTGGATATTGATTACCATCAGTAGTAATAGATCATGCAATCAACCGTGCATTAAATTCAATTGTTATCCTTTACTGAATGCGTTCAAAATATCATACTTGGTTAAGATGGTATACTGACCGCTTTCGTCGCGGGCAAGTACTGCACCATTGTCTTTGTTGATATAATGAGTAAGGCGCTCAAGTGCTGTATCCATTTCTACAACCGGCAGTGCGTGTTCTTTTACATCTGCCACAAGTTGGTCGCGCACATCAGGTATCTCAATCAATTTCTTAAACAAGCCGGCCTGAGTTACAGAGCCGGTCATTTCATTGTCCTTCGTTACAGGTATCTGCTCAATGTCGTACTTCTTCATCAGATCCAGCGCATCCATTACTTTGCTGTTCTCATCTATAGTTACCAGACGCCTACGACCTAAACCTCCTATCAGGTCGCGCACAGTCTTTACCTCAAGGAAACCACGATCCAGCATCCACTCGTCATTGTACACCTTACCCACGTACCTGCTTCCGTGATCGTGGAAGATCACAACTACCAGATCGTCTTTCTCGAGTTTGTCTTTCAACTGGCGAAGGCCTGCTATTACGCTACCTGCTGAATAGCCAATGAAGATGCCTTCCTCGCGTGTGATACGGCGGGCCATAAGCGCACCGTCCTTATCTGTAACTTTCTCAAAATGATCAATTGCATTACGATCGTAATTCTCCGGCAAGAAATCTTCTCCAAAGCCTTCCGAAACATATGGGTGTACTTCGCCCATATCTAATTCTCCGGTCTCAAACCATTTCTTCAGCAAGCTGCCGTATGTATCTATAGCCCACACCTGTACATTTGGATTCTGTTCTTTCAGGTACTTACCAGTGCCTACTACGGTACCGCCTGTGCCCGACGCAACTACCAGATGTGTTACTTTTCCTTCGGTTTGTTTCCAAATTTCCGGTCCGGTTTGCTCATAATGGGCCTGGCGGTTGGCCAGATTGTCGTATTGGTTTACATACCAGCTGTTAGGTATCTCGCGCTGCAGACGGCGTGCTACCTGATAGTAGCTGCGCGGGTCTTCAGGGTCTACGTTGGTAGGGCAAACGATCACCTCTGCACCATGTGCTTTCAGAATATCAGCCTTCTCCTTGCTTTGCTTGTCAGTGGTAGCAAAAATACATTTATAGCCCTTAATGATAGCGGCCAGTGCCAGACCCATACCCGTGTTGCCGCTGGTGCCTTCAATGATCGTTCCTCCCGGTTTAATCTTCCCTTCCTTCTCTGCTACCTCCAGCATTTTTAATGCCATACGGTCTTTAATGCTATTACCTGGGTTGAAAGTTTCTACCTTGGCATACACTTTACAGGGGAAGTCGGCGACTACTCTGTTAAGCCTTACTAATGGAGTGTTACCTATTGTTTGTAGAATATTGTCATATACGCGATCTGGCATAAAATTTCTTATTTGTCTCGTGGCGAAGGTAGAAATTATTTAGGGGAGTTATTGTTTCATGTACGTTAAATATAAATTCGAACCGGATATATGATCGGTATTTTTTTATCGGGTTTCTTATTCGTTAGAATGGCCCAATTTCGGTCCGGACCGTTGTAAGGACGGGTAGATGCCCACTATTCCGGGAGACGTTCATTTAAAACCCATTTGATTATTGTGGGGTAGTATTATCATCGCACCAAGAGACCGCTGCCCTCGGAGTTGGTACATGGGGCAACTAATGGACGCTATTGTGTTTCTGATTCGTACTATGGGTATATTTTCTTTTCCCAGTTGTATTTGTACCGTGCACCGTGGTACTTGCCGTTATAATGCTGGCCTTTCCCGAAATGGTATCCGCGCAGATCGTGGCGCTGGTAATTATTGTAGTTGCAGGAAGCTGTCATTATTGAAACAACAACAATAAGTATGGCGATTTTGTTTTTCATTATTGGTAGTGCCTAATTTGAATAAAGATAGAAAAATATTTAAAAACAGGAGCGCAAAATGCGCCTCTTGGATTTTTAACTTGTTTAATCTCCAAAATACAGTCGCCAATATGGGGTTTTCCCTCCAAAATCCGCCATCAAAGTGTTACTTTTGCACATTGAATTTTTATAATGTCCGACAATAACAGATACAATTTAAGAGGGGTAAGCGCACAGAAAGAAGATGTGCATAAGGCGGTCGCCAAACTGGATAAGGGATTGTTTCCCAATGCATTCTGCAAGATATATCCGGATTACTGGGGCAATGATCCTGATTTCTGCAACCTGATGCACGCTGATGGTGCAGGTACAAAGTCAATTCTGGCATACATGTACTGGAAGGAAACCGGTGACCTGAGTGTATGGAAGGGTATTGCCATTGACAGTATCGTAATGAACATCGACGATATGCTGTGTGTGGGCGCTACGGGGCCGTTTACTTACTCATCTACCATAGGCAGGAACAAGCATCTGGTACCAGGCGAGGTTATCTCAGCTATTATTAACGGCACACAGGAATACTTCGATCAGTTGAGGGATTATGGGATTGAAAGCTATCTGCTGGGTGGCGAAACTGCCGATGTGGGCGATGTAGTGCGTACTGTAATCGTTGATGGCACCATGGGGTGCCGCATGGAGCGCAGTAAGCTAGTGACTACTGAGAACATGAAAGATGGCGATGTGGTAGTGTCGTTGGCCAGTTATGGCCAAGCAACATATGAAGATGAGTATAACAGCGGCATGGGCAGTAACGGACTAACCAGTGCTCGCCACGAAATGCTGAAAAAGGAATATGCGGTGAAATATCCGGAGAGCGTAGATCCTAATTTGCCTGACGAGGTTGTTTATAACGGCAAGTATGGTTTGACCGATGCTACAGAAACACCGCTCAACGTGGGCAAAATGATATTATCGCCTACCCGTACTTATGCACCGGTGGTACTGAAGATACTTAAAGAGTACCATAGCTTCATTCATGGAATCATCCATTGTAGCGGTGGTGGGCAAAGCAAGTGCCTGCATTATCTGCCGGCACCTCTTAGGGTAGTAAAGAACAATTTATTGCCGGTTCCGCCGTTATTTAATATGATACAGGCAGCTGCCGGCACTGATTGGAAGGAGATGTATCAGGTGTTCAATATGGGGCAACGGCTGGAGATATTTACAGATAAAGAGACCGCTGCTGAAATTGTCGATATTTCCAAAAGTTTCAATATAGATGCGAGAATAAGCGGATATGTTGAACAGGCTGAAAAGAAAGAGGTGATTATTGAAAGTGCGCAAGGTACGTTCAGCTACTTTTAGAAAGTTTGGCACAAAAAATGCTGTTATAAGGAAAAGATTTTCAACACATACACACTTTATGAGCAGAATACCTTTTTTGACCTGTTTATTATTGGCAATTACACTTACTGCATTTGGGCAGGACAAAATATACACCAACGAGGGTAATACTATCGAAGCAAAAGTAATTAGTATTTCGCCATCTAAGGTTTTATATAAACGTTTCGAGAATCAGGCGGGGCCGGAATACAATTTGCCGTTAAGGGATGTAAAAAAGATAGTTTACCAGAATGGTACCGTTGATGATTTTAATGGCCGGATGAATGCACCTGCAAAAAGATCAGGCAGAAAAGGTATTAAAAAAACAAAAGAGGATCATTCATTGGGCAATAATATCATTTCTTTTATTCCGGGTGCTTATACTTATGCATTGGAGGGAAACCTCAACGATCCGGGTGTTGGTATCAGTTATGAGCGTATGCTGGAGAAGAACGGCCATATCAGTGTTGTGTTGCCGTTGATGTACAATTTTTCTTCAGACAGGGATTTTGGCAATAATCTCGCCTATGGTGGTGTAGCGTATACCGGATCAACCGACTATCATTCTGTTTCTTTTATTCCCGGAGTTAGGTTTTATCCTGCGCCGAAAAAAAATCGGGTACGTTACGGCCTGGGTCTGTCTGTATTTGCCACTTTTGGTAGTGAGCCATATTCAGTTTACGACGACAGTTACTATATTAGGAGTTATTCAACTCCACAACAGGATTGGCATTATTCGATGTATGGCATCATGATTTCCAATTCGTTGAACGCTTCAGTAACGAAGCACTTTTTTATTGGAATTGATCTTAATGCCGGTGTGCCAGTATCAGACAACAGGCGAAAGGACTCATACCCTGCTGCGGTAGTTTTTAACCCGATTATGCAGTTTGCGCTCAAACTGGGCCTGCGATTCTAGGCACTCCTTACGATACCGTCCAATTGACGAATACTTTAATAAACCAAAATTAAACCTATGCAAATCAAAAATCTTTTCGTTTCTGTGTTGATATTGTCTTTTCCGGTTTTTGTAAACGCACAGGATAAAATCGTAAAACATAACGGCGAAACTATTGATGCAAAGATCAAAAGTGTAGGCACTAAGACAGTAACTTATGTTCGCTTCGACAACCAGACAGGACCTGAGTATACGATTGTGAAGAAAGACATTGAAAAGATCAAGTATCAGAATGGCAGCGAAGATAATTTCGTGGAAGAAGTACCAGTAAGGCGCCACCATGGTCGGATACATAGTGCGTCTATGACTAATGAGACCGCTGATCCTAAAGAAAAATACGGTAAGAACCTGATCTGTCTTGCCCCGTTGCAGTTTACAGATAATGGCCTTGGGCTTAGCCTTAGTTATCAGAGAGTGCTGGATAAAAGTGGCATAATAGCGTTCTACATGCCTGTTATTTCTACTTTTAATTTTAACAGTCGCTATTTTGATAATGCTACACAGACCTATAAAAATGGCAATCAGGATATGATGATTTATTTTATGCCCGGCGTGGTATTGTACCCCACAGGCGCATTTGGTCATGTGCGGTATGGCATTGGTCCTTCATTGGTGTATGCTACCGGTGAGAAATCGTCGTACAACACCAATTATGGTGGGTACACAACAATTAATACAGAGTCGCGGACCCAACTGGGCATTGTGCTGAATAATTCACTAAACATCAATCCGACCAACCATATTTATCTTGGTTTGGAGTTCGGGCTTGGCTTTACCTACATGAACCGGGTGAATGGAATAAATCAGAATTCTACTGCAATCGCGCAGGGAGGATTTAAAATGGGGTATCGGTTTTAAAATTTGTTCGTGTAAATCATAAAAGGGCATTGCCGGCTTTTTAAAGTCGGCAATGTTATTTTATGGCTATTCATATCTTTGTATAGAACCAGACCAGTATTAAATGAGAACGAGGTTTTTATTGGTACCAGTGCTGCTTTTTTTATTTCAATCGGTATTTGCACAAAATGAACTGCGCAGGCAGGGGCTTAGAGGGAAAGTGAAATTGGTTACCAACTGCCAATGCCCGGTGAATAGAGACGGCACAACCGATACTATAGGCTGCATTACTTACCAGTTCAGGTTTAATGAAAATGGTGATCAGATTGAAGACAATGATTACTCTGGTGGGAACATTTATAATGGTTTTGGCACCCTCAGCCACAAAAGAATTTATAAATACAGTGCAGGCAGGCAAAACGAAGTAGAAGAATATTTGCCATCAGGTAAACTCGTTCAGAGGGTTATCTATGTTTACGATGATGAAGGCAATCGTACTGAAAGAAACAACTATTTGCCCGATGGTAATTTATGGTCCAAATCAACTTTTGTCTATGACGCGAAGGGACAAAAAACTGAATGTACAAAGTTCAACAGCACTGGCGATATGACTGAGCATTTTAGCTATTCATACGATGCAAATGGCAATCAGGTAATGGAGCAGCATATTACATTGGGCAACAAAAATAAACCTGACTATAAAAATGCGAGAGATATTGAACCGACAACTGATAGGACCTTGAATTATGTAAAAACGTGGCGTTATGACGATAGCGGTAAGGTAATTAGTGAGATGGACAATATGGGCGGAATTCCCCAACCGTTTGAGACTTTTTTCAACTATGCCGAATATGATGGCGCAGGTAACTGGTTGCTGAAGGAGGATGTGGAAAATGGAAAGATTGTCAGCACAACACGGCGCATCATCGAATACTACAAATGATCTCGTCAGATTTGTAGTTACCTTTGCAGTTCCAGTTGTTTTTTCTAAAGAATTCAGCAAGTTATAAATGCCTATGAAGAGTGCTTTTTTGCCAAAGATCAGTAAGGATGAAATTAATAAAGCAAGGGCTTCTGATGACGACAACGATCTCTACGATCTGCTTACACAACCATTGCATGCCGAACTTTACAAAAGCCAGACATTTGATTTTATGGATGGTTTATCAGAAGGGCAGCAGTTGTTGATAGCTTATGATTACGCTCGTATGCAGGTGATGCAGGGTGGATTCATTCAGTTTATTGAAAATGGCTACATTGGTATGCTGCCCAGCATGATAGAGCAATTGTATATGGTAGGTGCAGATGATATGGCAAAGGTGATGGACGACGTGCTGAAAGTATATGTGCTCAACAGGGAACTTTTGAGCAAGCCAACTACAGTAGAGGAATTTGCTAAGCTATATGATGAGCTGAAAGAGTTTGAAGAGATAGATGCTAGATTTGAAAAATTTAATGCCCATGCAACCATTGTCATACTGGATTATGCAGTCAATCATCTGGATGAGTTTGTCTCAATCTGATCATACATGAATAAGCTACGTCTGTTTTTCTTTTCTTTTTCGGTTTGCATTTCCGGATATGCTCAGAGCGGTCCGTTGTTATTAAGAGGGCCCTACAACGTGGGATTGAATAAGTTTGAAAATGCCGGGAAAAAGGAAATTAATCTACTTGCGCCGACAATTCCCATAGACTACCACACTAAAAAATTCGGATTTTTCTGCCGGCAGGTACTGAAGTTGCAGAACGCCCACGTTCCGTTTATTTTTAGAGTTGGTACAGTAGATCAATGCAATTATCTGGAACAGAAGAACGCCCACCATTGAGTGGTTGTAATTTATACCCCAAGCCTTTGCCGTAACGCCTGCGGAACTTCTACCCCTTTTGTAATCATGCTTTTTACATGTTCTTTAGCTTTTTCCGGTTGGTTCGTATCCAGATACAAAAGCAGCAGATTTGTGTTTGCTATTTTATTAGCGACATCCGTTTTAATGTAGGTTACCAGGTAGCTGATTGCCGCAGGAAAATCTTTCTTTTCCATAGCCACGCGCGCCAGATAGAAATCACACTCGTAGTATCCTGAAGTGTTTTTTTCGGTCAGCAGGTATTGCTCAGACTGCATAACTGAATCTTGCTTTTGGAGCATTACGCCATAGTAGTAGTTCAGGTACTTCTCTTTTGGATTAAGGGCGTATGCTTTACGAAACAGTTTGAACGATTGTTGGTTATCTTCCAGCCTCGCAGCCAGCATCATGTTGGCGTACGCCGAATTAGGAGATGTTTCGGTGGCTGAAGTCCAAAAAGCAATAGGGTCAGAGAAGTTTTTCTGGTGGGCGAAATTTAGTCCTGCAAAAACTACTGCAACAATGATGCCGCCAGTGAACATGTTTTTTTCAGTTAGTTTATTATAGAACAGTGATGACTGAGACAAGAGAATCAGTATGCCAATAACCGGCAAGTACAACCTGTGCTCAAAAGATTGTTCATTCAGGTTGTTGGGTACAAGCAAAACAGGCAGCAGAAATAGCAGAAATATGGCAAGGCCGCCCAATACTATTTTGATATTCCTTTCCTTGTTAAGATAAATGATCGCTGCTACTATTAGCACTGCAGCTATCCCGAAATAATATACCGTATCCTGCTGTGTAGGGAAGACGCTTAGGTTGAAGGGCAAAAATACCTTCCCCAGATATTGTATAATAAGTGGCAAGCGGGGGATAAAGTCATGGGCCACTTGCGCAGGCGAAATATTAGTTTTGATAGTTGCACTTGCTCTCATCAGGTACCAAACCAGAAAGCAGCCAACCCATGCGCCGTACTGAATAATGTTGTTTTTTGATTTCCAGTTCTTGTTGAGTATTAAGACCAGAATTGTAAAAGCCGCCGGAGCAGCAAAAACTGCAGTTTCCTTTGTGAAGAAAGCCAGCAACAAAAATAAGGTGGAGAGCAGCAGGTGCTTTATGTTTTCTGTATTGGCATAACTAATTGATTGCAGAAAGAAAGACAAAATAAAGATTGCCAGTAAAGTATCATTTCTGCCGGGTATCCAGGCCACCGCCTGCGATAGAACCGGGTGAATCGCAAACAACAAACAAAGGATGAAGGAGGTTAGTTCTTTTATTCCGAGTTTCCCAAACAACTTGAACAACAACAAAACTGAGCCCAAATGAAGTAACACATTGATCACATGATAGCTCACAATGTTCTGCCCATGATCGGAAGCTAAATAATTTAAGATCATTGAATCCATAAAGAGTGGCCGATAATAGGGGTCCTTTACAGCATCAAACAATCCGCGGTGAAATGATGTAATTAGATTCGACAGATTTTCGTTGTACTCGTGAAATTCCCTGATGAATATAATATCATCAAGTTCTGTAAGTCCGAAAGAAAATGATGAAAAATAAACAACAATAACGGCAACGACAAGCAATATCATCGGCACCGGAACTTTAAAACCTGTTGCTGAATTTGACTGGCTGCTCGGTGGCGTGTTTTTGCTGATTTGAGGTAAGTTAGATTTGTTTTTGCTCACGATTTCGTTTGTAGATTTCTGAGAATAAATTCTTTGTCCAAATATAAAATTATTCTCCTAGATGGGAGTGAATTTGTTGCCGTTGAGCATGACCGGACATTAAAGCAGTCGTTCATTTTATCCGTTAGCCAAAACTTTTATTATCTTTGACTACCATGGACATAACTCATCTATTTTTATATTTATTGGGTTGTATTGTGCTGATCGGTTTTTTTGCAGGAACCGAGATTGCATTTATTTCAGCCAATAAGCTAAATGTGGAGTTAAGGAAGAAGCAAGGCAAACTGTCTGGCAGAATCCTTTCCCGGTTCATGGAGAATCCATCAGAGTTCATTGGGACAGCTTTGGTGGGTGTAAATGTTCTGCTCGTCGTTTACGGTCTGTTATCTTCTGAAATCACAACCAAACTCCTTTCCTACTATCAACTGGAGATATCGGAATACGCCAAACTGTTTGTTGATACGCTGATCGCAACATTTGTTATTTTGATCTTTGCAGAGTTTCTACCCAAAGCAGTTTTCAGGTACAAGGCAGAAACTGTACTCTCATTATTCAGCGTACCTATGCTGGTGATGTATTATATTTTCTTTCCGATCGCAAAGGTGTTTGTTACCATTTCAGAGTTCATTTTGAAATACCTGTTCAATGTAAGGATCAAGGAGAATAAGCAGGTATTCAACCGGGTAGATCTTGAAATGCTCGTAAAGCAAAGTTCACATGGCAATGAAAATGAAAGCAGTGAAGTAAATGCTGAATTGTTTGAGAATGCATTGTATCTGGTAAATGTTAAGATCAGGAAGTGTATGGTACCGCGCAACGAGATAGAAGGCATAGATATCAATACATCAATAGAGGATACAAGGAAGAAATTTATTGAAACTAAGTTATCAAAGGTCATTGTGTACGACGATAACATTGATAACATTGTTGGCTACATTCATCATCTCGATCTTAACCGCCGTCCGGCTGCTATCAGCGAGATATTGCATACTATTACTCCTGTGCCTGAGGCTATGAGCGCTGTAGATCTTATGAACAGGTTTACAAAGGAGCGCAAAAGTATTGCATGGGTGATAGATGAATTCGGAGGTACTGCCGGTATCGTAACAATGGAGGATGTGCTCGAAGAAATATTTGGAGACATAAACGACGAATATGATGAGCAGGAACATGTAGACAAGCAGATATCAGAGAACGAGTATATTTTTTCGGGCAGGCTGGAGTTGGACTATCTTAATGAGAAGTATCGTTTTGATTTCCCGACCGATGATTCCGAGACGTTGTCTGGTTATATTATTACCAGGCACGAAACGATACCCAAGATCAAGGAACGAATCATTATTGATAATTACGAATTTGATATTTTGCTGGTCACAGATACCCGTATCGAGACAGTGAAATTGAAAGTGCTTAAATAGTTATTCTATAGTGCCAGTTAAGTTATTGCAAACAATCATTCAATCAAAAGTCTATGCCTGTACAACGTGCATTTAACCTCAACAAGTGGATAGAAGAAAACCGTCATTTACTTAAGCCGCCGGTAGGTAATCAGTCTGTTTACAAGGAATCGGGAGATTTTATTGTAATGGTGGTTGGTGGCCCAAACAGCCGTAAGGATTTTCATTTTAATGAAGGTGAGGAGCTCTTTTACCAGTTGGAAGGTGACGTAAACGTGCGAATTCAGGAAGATGGTAAGATCGTTGATATACCTATAAAGCAGGGAGATATGTTCTTGTTGCCGGGTCGTACTCCCCATTCTCCGCAAAGGGGGGCAGGTACTGTTGGCCTTGTAATAGAATTAAAACGTAAAACCGAAGAGATGGACGGCTTTATGTGGTTTTGTGAAAATTGCGATGAAAAACTGTATGAGGAGTTTGTGAACGTAACTGATATTGTTTCGCAGCTACCTCCTCTCATGAATCGGTTTTACTCTGATGAATCTAAAAGAACCTGTAAGAAGTGTGGTACTGTGATGGAACCGCCGAAGAGCCTGTAAACAACCGTTTACTTTTTCATTCCCGGGTATTTCATGTTTAAGCCTTTCAAGGTTTCCTGAATTGTTTTTGCAACCAGGTAGGATTTATACCAGTTTTGGTCAGAAGGAATTATGCGCCATGCTGGCTCGCAGCAGGCGTCAAAAGCTTCTTCATAACATTGCATATACCGGGTCCATAATTTCGATTCATTGAAATCATTAGGGCTGTATTTCCACATTTTATGGGGTTGGCTCAGCCTTTCTTCCAGCCGTTTCAGTTGCTCTTCGTGCGATACATGCAGGTAGAACTTGAGTATTGTGGTATTGTTGTGTTCGGTCAGCAGGCGTTCAAAATCGTTTATAGCACGCATCCTTTTCTTTGCAGTTGCATCGTCTGTAAGACCATGCACACGCGTTACGAGAATGTCTTCGTAGTAGGAGCGGTTAAAGATGTGTATCATCCCCGTTGGCGGAGCATGAGTGTGTACTCTCCAAAGGAAATCATGTGCCAGTTCCTCAGCCGTTGGTTCTTTAAACGAAAGCACGTTCACCCCCTGTGGGTTCATACTCGTAAACACATCGCGGGTAAGACCGTCTTTGCCACTAGCATCCATGCCCTGTATCACAATCAGCAGGCTGTGTTTGTTTTCGGCATAAAGCAGATTTTGCAGGTTATCCAGATCTTCAAGTATCGATACCAGTTGTTTTTTTGTCTTTTCTTTCGAGATAGACTTAGGCGCTCTGGTGTCAATATCTTTCAGTTTCGTTTTCATTATCTAAAGTTAGTTAACCCCAACCCAATAATAGTTACACTATTATTCAATTCCTGCAAAAACATTGAATGTCAAATACTGCAAATTGCAGCGAAAATGCTAACAATATATATGCACTATGGGTTAGCCGGTTTCATGATCTGGCGATACGCCTTTATGAATATAGCACCCAGGTTTTTATACGGCGGCACATAATCATCAAATTTCTCCATCACATCCGGCCTGTTTTTGAATTGATTTTCCAGGTCTTTCCACATATTGATCCAGTTGATATCGGCACCTGCCAGCAGTTTTTCATTCATGGCCTTTATCATTGGTTCATTAACTGCACGCACTCCCGTTTGTTTAGAAGAAATAATATGCGCATTCGGTGCATGATCCAACACCAAGGCTAGATTGTGATATCCTCCGCATGATCCTAGAATCACGATTCTAACGTCCGGTGTAAGTTTGTTGAGCGTAACAGGCAGGTGATAACTATGCCCACGGTGAATCATAATGGTAGGATGTATTCCGCTGTCATTCAGAAATTTAGTGAGTCTGTCCTGAGCATCTTCGTCTTCGGGTTCTTTAAGCGGCAGGTTTGCATAAATAACAACCTTCTTTCCTGTAGTCGATGCAATTTCTGTCCAGTATTGCTGGTTAGTTACCTTCCAGTTCTTATCCTTTCTGAATGTTTCCAGATAGCTATCGTAAGAGTCCTGTCCATCTTTATCTCCATAGAAGAAAACCTGCTGATACACAATATTTGAATCGTTCTCCAGATAAGCAAAAGGTACTTTGTTGATTGGTGGCAGTTTCAGTCTGGCTGATGCAACAGCCGCTCCGGTATCAACGCCTGATATCCTGTTACCCTGAAACAACATGGCGAGTAAGCTATAGACGATCATCCCTTTCTTACTTCTTTCCTTGTACGACAGCTCATAATTTTCTTTTACTTTCTTTTCCAGAAAGTTAGCCAGTGCTGTATCGCGTATACTGCCGAATGCATCTGCTACATCTACGGCATCTTCAAGTGCATCGTCCTTGCCATGACCGAGATCGCTGATGAAGTTTTCCATTACCGTAGTGCGCATGGTGTCATCCATCGTTGCCAGAAAATCAGATAGTGTATTGTACCCTGCACACATCCTAATGAATGTGCGGAAATGGTCATCGTTCAGTGAATCAAGCAACTCATCACCTTTCATAGGAGACATCCGCTGCAGCATTCTTTTAAAAGTGCCCAAAAAACTACTGGTGTAAATTTCATCCTGCCCATACACCATTAAGTAAAACAATGATGTTGCAGGCAGACTGTCTATACACTTAAACCGCACATCGTCTTTAGCTTCATGCAGGTCATTAAGCTGGCGCACATAGCCATTCAATGCTCTGTATTCGAGCTCTGATATGTAGGTCTTACGTACAAGCGAATCATCTTCTATTTTGATGCGCACCAGATTACGGAAGTAACTATCCGGGTTTGCAGCAATGTTGTCGATCTCTGCTACGGTTTTACGTCCGTAGTAAATATCGCTTAGAAAAGGGAATGCCTTAGGCGGGGCTTTTGAATAGGTAGTGATTTTTACAATGGCTTCCACCAACGGGTCTATTGTTTTATAGACAGCATCCTTTAGTAGAGGATTTGTGGAATACGCATAATTGAAGATCAGCTCAGGCGAGAGTTGTGCAGCCTCCCTGATGATTGCTCCTGCAAAGGTGTCTTTTGCAAATTCAGGCAATCTTTTTATCATCATCAATGGGTAAGCTTTACCCAGCGTAGTATAAATGTAAGCCCTAACATCGGGGTGATTATCCATCAATACCATGCCGTTATCCAGAGTATAAATATTCGCGTTGGCTTTTGTAAAATCCATTAGCTTATCCTCATTAGCGGCTTTAAGCATACCATACATATTCATAACCAGTGAGTCGTAATAGGGTGGTGATGGTCGTGAATCATTGTTGTAATGGCGCATCAATTCCCACAAAGCCCTTAGCGACCGGATGCGGTGCTGATTATCCATCACATTGTCCCTGCCTCTGGCCGGCATGTTTTCAATCATTATTTGCATAGAGTCTACTTTTCTGAGTAGCCCCTTTGTCAGCAGAGAAGTATAGGCGCTATCTTTTCTCCAGCGCACAATTTTATCAGCCCTCCCGTCAGCCAGATCGGCCTTTTTTTGTTCGTTGTCGATCTTATCGTGCCAGAGAGCTCTGCCCATAGGTATCGGTTGGGTCAATGTGTCTGCCCTGTAGGGGCTTGGCTTAGTAGTATCTTTCTTCTTGTAGGGGTTTATATGTGGTGGCGGCGGAGGTTTAGGCACCCTCACAGGCGCTGGATGCGGTTGCACCTGGGCAATAACATTGCCGGAAAACAGCAATGCCAGCAATAACATCAAAAAATTATTTTGCACTAAACTTCTCATAATGGAGTACCTCATTCTATAAACACCGAATCAGGAAAAATATTTCATCCAAAAATAGGATAAGAAGTTGGATGTCATAATGGTCGTTGCGTAAGTTGTGTTTTTGTTATAGAAATTCTAAAGCCGTGCCTGTAGATTTTATTTTGTCAGCATCACGAAGTATGTTTGCCATCAATTAAATTGTAGTATTGCACATATGGAATGGCTTACCAATCCCGAGACCTGGATTTCTCTAATTACCCTTACCGTTCTTGAAATTGTATTGGGGATCGACAATATTGTCTTTATATCAATACTTACCGGCAAGCTGCCCGAAGAAAAGCAGGAAAAAGCCCGTAAGACCGGGTTGGCTTTGGCTATGATCACCAGAGTGTTGCTGTTGCTGTCTATTAGCTGGGTAATGCGGCTAACAGGATCTTTATTCAACCCCGGCGAGTGGCTAGGGGTTCACAGCAGTGCATTGCTTGAGAAAATGGAAATTTCAGGCAGAGACCTGATATTGATAATTGGCGGATTGTTCCTGATATACAAAAGCACATCTGAGATTCACGAAAAACTGGAAGGGGATGAGCATGACGGAAAGGATGTAAAAGCACAAACTTTTGCGTCTGTAATTTTCCAGATACTGCTGTTGGATATTGTATTCTCGCTTGATTCGGTAATTACGGCGGTAGGTATGGCGAGCCAGGTGGGGGTAATGATTGCCGCGGTAATTATTGCGGTAGGCATCATGTTCTTCGCTTCGGGTTCGGTAAGCGATTTCGTCAACAAACATCCCACAGTCAAAATGCTGGCCCTGTCTTTCCTTCTACTTATCGGCGTTTCTTTGCTGGCTGAGGGATTTGAAAGCGGCATACCCAAGGGGTATATTTACTTTGCAATGGCTTTCTCTGTGCTCGTGGAAATGCTAAACCTAAGGGCGAAGAAGAAATCGAAAGGTTAACGGCTAAAATAATAAGGGGAATCCCCTTTCCGGGTTTGGGTCTGCCTGCCGAAGTATCTGCGTAGGCAGGGCTTTGGGGTTTTTAGTTTAATTTTGCAACTCGAATAATAATGTTGTTTTATGAAAATGGACAAGGTATTAAGTAAACTGGGCATCAGTAAGTTAAGTGAAGGCGCATCAACCGGTACTAAATGGCTGAAAGGCGGTGGAGAAAAGATCGATTCTTTTTCTCCGGTAGATGGCAATAAGATAGCCTCAGTAACTACAGTAACACGCAAGACCTATGATAAGGTGATAGATCAGGCACAGACAGCGTTTGCTGAGTGGCGTACCTGGCCTACACCAAAGCGCGGTGAGATAGTGCGGCAGATTGGGGAGAACCTTAGAAAATATAAAGAGCCGTTAGGTATGCTTGTTTCTTACGAGATGGGAAAGAGCCTGCAGGAAGGCTATGGAGAGGTACAGGAGATGATCGATATCTGCGATCTTGCGGTAGGTATGAGCCGCCAGTTATATGGCCTCACTATGCATAGCGAGCGACCAAGGCATCGTATGTACGAGCAATGGCATCCACTCGGCGTTGTGGGTATTATCAGTGCCTTCAATTTCCCGGTAGCGGTATGGAGCTGGAACAGCATGATCGCTTTTATTTGCGGGGATACGTGCGTATGGAAGCCGTCTGAAAAGGCTCCGTTATCTGCAATAGCTTGCCAAAACATTATAGCTGAAGTGTTTAAAGCCAACAATGTACCCGAAGGTGTGTGCGGATTGGTAGTGGGTGGCCGCGACTGCGGTGAGTGGATGAGCAGCGACAACAGGGTTCCGCTGGTATCGGCAACTGGTTCTACTCGAATGGGCAAGGCTGTAGGCGCCACTGTAGCTGCAAGGCTCGGCAGGTCGCTGCTTGAACTCGGCGGCAATAATGCGATCATTATTTCTGAATATGCCGATCTGAATATAGCCCTCCGTGCTGCTATTTTCGGTGCCGTAGGTACTGCTGGCCAACGCTGTACCACTACCCGCAGGCTCATTATTCACGAAGCAGTGTACGATGCATTTAAGAAGAAATTGGTGGCGGCCTATAAGCAACTGGTTATCGGTAATCCGCTGGATCAAAAAAGCCATGTAGGTCCATTGATCGATCAGGATGCAGTAGCGGCATATCAGCATGCAATTAAGGAAGTAAAGAAGGCCGGTGGTAAAGAGATCGTGGGAGGAGGAGTACTGACCGGCAAGGGCTACGAAAGTGGTTGTTACGTAAAACCTTGTGTGTTTGAAGCCAATAATGAATGGCCAATTGTTCAGCATGAGACTTTTGCACCGATCTTGTACCTGATGAAGTACAGCAAACTGGAGGATGCAATTGCTATGCAAAATGGGGTTCCTCAGGGCTTGTCTTCTGCTATTATGACGCTGAACATGAGAGAAGCAGAACAGTATCTTGCGGCTACGGGTAGCGATTGTGGCATTGCCAATGTAAATATTGGTACCAGCGGTGCTGAGATCGGTGGTGCGTTTGGTGGTGAAAAGGAAACAGGTGGTGGCAGGGAAAGTGGTTCAGACAGCTGGAAAGCGTACATGCGCCGTCAGACTAATACCATTAACTGGAGTGATCAGTTGCCATTAGCACAGGGAATCAAGTTCTCAGTGTAAGTATTTTGGAAGCAATCAAATGAGGCGGAATTTCGTGCAACCCTGGTTGTGTGGAAGCCGATTGCTCAAATGCAATAAACGGGTAGTTGACCTGATGCCCGGAAAATAACTTACGATAAGTGGCAATAAAAAAAGGATACATGATTCATGTATCCTTTTTTACTATCGTTTACCGAAAGACTATGGTCTTGCAGTGTGGTGTATTTGTTTCTTTTCTTTGATACGTGCTGATTTACCAGAACGCTCGCGGAGATAGAACAACTTGGCACGACGAACGCGACCAGCCTTGTTCAATACAATTGATTCGATGTTTGGTGAGAACAGCGGGAACAAACGCTCAACGCCTACTCCGTCAGACATTTTACGAACGGTAAAAGAAGCAGTGAATCCACGTCCCTGGCGCTTTAAAACGTCGCCTTTGAACGACTGGATACGCTCTTTATTACCTTCAATAATTTTAT
>CAIKOJ010000209.1 GCA_903829015.1 uncultured Bacteroidota bacterium | reverse complement strand
ACGGCGACAACTCTCAAAGAGCGGGGATGGTTAAAAAAATCAAGCTGCCCTCCTTCGCTAAACAGCTACGGCGGGTATCCTCCTTTGCTGAAATAGCTTCGGCGGACAAGGCAAAATTGAGAAGAAAAACAAAACGAATTACATCAAGATATCCACAAAAAACGGGCTAAAATCTGATGTAATGCAGGCTGGGCAAGGCTTTGTGGATTAAAAAACCTGGTGGATATATTTTTTTGGGTAGAGCATCATGGTTGATAACGGCCTTTGCAAAAAACAAAATCCCCTCCTTTGCCGGAGGGGATTTTGAAGACCGAAAAGTTTCAAATCTCTTATCTTTCGAAATCGGAAATGCCGCGTTGATGCAGCGAAAAACCCCGACCCTAAAGGGAGGTGTTACTTAATTTGCGAGTTATTATTTCTAATTCAATCTGCTATTTGCCACTAAATAAACACTGTGAGCAAAGAGTTTTGAGTGTACCCTTAATATAGTTCGAAAAGAGCCTTGAATTAATTAAACGCATTGATACCTGTTACATCCATACCTGTGATAAGGAGATGGATATCGTGTGTGCCCTCGTAGGTAACAACAGATTCGAGGTTCATCATGTGGCGCATAATGCTGAATTCGCCTGTGATGCCCATGCCTCCCAGTATCTGACGGGCTTCGCGGCTCACTTTCAATGCTATGTCGCAACTGTTACGCTTAGCCATAGATATCTGTGCAGGTGTTGCACGGTCTTCGTTGCGCAGTACACCCAGACGCCAGTTGAGCAACTGAGATTTAGTGATCTCGGTTATCATCTCTGCCAGTTTCTTTTGTGTAAGCTGGAAGCCTGCTATCGGCTTGCCAAACTGTATACGCTGTTTGGCATAACGAAGGGCTGTATCGTAGCAATCCATAGCGCAACCCAGCGCTCCCCAGGCAATACCGTAACGGGCACTGGAGAGACAACCGAGCGGACCTTTAAGACCTTTAACACCAGGGAAAATATTTTCTTTAGGCACCTTCACATTATCGAACACCAACTCACCGGTAGCAGACGCACGCAGCGACCACTTGCCATGGGTTTCGGGTGTGGAGAAACCCTCCATACCACGCTCAAGTACCATACCGCATATGTCGCCGTTTTCGTCTTTAGCCCAAACCACTGCGATATCGGCAAAAGGCGCATTTGATATCCACATTTTAGAGCCATTGAGTATTACATGGTCGCCCGCATCTTTGAAATTAGTGAGCATACCAGCAGGGTTTGAACCATGGTCGGGCTCGGTGAGGCCGAAGCAACCCATCAGTTCACCTGTGGCAAGTTTTGGCAGATACTTCATTTTCTGCTCCTCACTGCCGTACTTATAGATCGGGAACATAACCAGAGAGCCCTGAACCGACGCTGTAGACCTAACGCCCGAATCGCCGCGCTCCAGTTCCTGCATCATTATGCCGTAAGTGATATAGTCGAGGCCGGGGCCGCCGTATTTCTGTGGAATGAACGGACCGAAACAGCCCTGCTCACCCAAACCTTTGATGATCTGCCTCGGGAATTCTGCTTTTTGGGCGTATTCTTCAATAATCGGAGAAATATCTTTCTTAACATAGGCCCTTACCGAATCGCGGATCAGTTTCTGCTCGTCTGTCAAAAGTTCGTCTAAGAGGTAATAATCGGGATGTTGATAAAGATCCTTTTCCATGTTTTGTTAAAGTTGGTATGAAAATGTGGCGCAAAGGTAGCATTTTTGGCATATTGGTATAATTTTGCACCGCAGTTGAGCAGTTCATCCCCCACCTTTCTTTTGATTATTGGCGTATAATAAAAAATCATAAACGCTAGAAGCAAGGACTACAGCCGTTTTTAGGCGCAGAGTATGAAAGAGGTATGAATTGTTAAAAATTTTAAGCAATTGTGGAACAGTATTTGTACCACTAAAATCAGTAACAATAATTGAAAATAAATAAACGTTTTGGGTAAAAAATACGTCTATAGTAAAGAAAGTAGTAAGCAAGATTAAGGAAAAAAGTTAAGACATCAGCAAACAAACAATAAATTAATATGAGGCAGTTAAAAATTGCCACCCAGATTACCAACAGGGATTCGCAGGCGGTTGAGAAGTACTTACAGGAGATCAGTAAGATATCGATGATCACGCCGGAAGAAGAAACCACGCTTGCCCAGAAAATACATATGGGCGACCAGCGCGCGCTGGAAAAGCTGGTGAAGTCGAATCTCCGTTTCGTAGTGTCAGTGGCCAAACAGTACCAGCACCAGGGATTATCTCTGAGTGACCTTATCAATGAGGGTAACCTCGGCCTCATAAAGGCGGCACAACGCTTTGATGAAACGAAGGGATTTAAATTCATATCGTACGCGGTATGGTGGATCAGGCAGTCTATACTGCAGGCTCTGGCAGAACAGGGAAGACTTGTGCGCCTGCCGCAGAATAAGATCGGCACCTACAACAAGGCAAACAAGGCTTTTATAGCTTTTGAACAGGAGAATGAGCGTGAACCATCGACCGAGGAACTGGCAGACATACTCGATATGAGCGAGACCGAGGTAACGAATATCTTCACGAGCAATACCCGCCATACATCGCTGGATGCACCTGTGCACGAAGCAGAAGATGTGGCCATGGGCGACCTGCTGCCGGGCAGCAGTGATACCGATGACGATGTGATGAAGGACTCTCTGCGCAACGAGATCAAGAGAATACTAAAATCATTGAGCATACGCGAAGCCGAGATACTTGCCGCTTACTTTGGGCTGGAAGGCGATAACGGACCAAGCATTGAAGAAATAGGCGAAAAATACGACCTGACCAAGGAGCGTATCCGCCAGATAAAAGAGCGCGCTATTAAGCGCCTGCAGAAGGCAAGGTACAGCAATGCGCTGAAGGTTTATTTGGGATAAGAAAGATGAGAGCGGGTGCGTAGAAAGAGAGCGAGGTTGAAACCCCGACCCGCCGCGGCGGGAGGTGTCGTGAAACTTAAGAGGGTAAAACGAGAATAAAATAGTGTGAGTATGGGTTTGAGTGTGAGGAGGAAAGACAGTGTGTGAGTGAGTGTTTGAGTGTGGTTTAGTAATGAAGGAAAGGGAGCGGGTTCGCTCCCTTTCTTTATGAATGAGGCAAAAGTGGGGAGAAAATGGGGTATTCTTATCCACATTTCGAACAAATTTGATTGAAAATCAATGCTTTAGTAAAAACACGACTCTTTATTCCTCAAGTGGGGAATTTTCTCCCAGATTGGATTGGATTTAAAGCACGAGGAACAACATAGTAACTAATGAAATTCCAGGCTTGACGGCAATTTGTAATACCCATGAGCAGAAATAATTGGACAGACGACAACTTATTCTTCCGGCTTGTGAACAATAAGTCTGGCGGGACTTATTGGGACAACATCGGAATACTGCGCAACAGGGCTACCAGAGAAGTTTTCGATAAAGCTATAGCACTAACTTTTAGCGACGATGCCAAAGCAAGAGATGTAGGCGTTGATGTTTTAGCGCAATTAGGTTCGGCACCAAGACCATTTTATCGTGAAAGTAATCGGCGTTTTTTCGAACTTTTGGAGGTTGAGCAGGATCGGAAAGTTTTATCGTCGGTGTTATCAGCAATAGGTCATAATAACGATAGGTTGAGCAGAATACAGATAAACAGACTTTGCCGGTTTGCTGAGAGCAGAGATACATCAATCAAAAAAGGTGTAGTTTTTGCGCTGTTAGGCATAAAGAATCAAATTGCAATAGATACCCTAATTAAGCTCTCTACAGACAGAATTGATTATATCAGAGATTGGGCAACTTTCGGATTAGGGAACCTTACTTTAAAATTCAATAATAAAATACGTGCCGCACTGTGGGCGCGAGTGAACGATAAAGATCAGAACACAAGATATGAAGCTATCAGCGGGCTGGCATCACACAAAGATCTTAGGGTGAAAGAAATAATAATGCGGGAACTGCTTTCTGGAACCTATGGCAATCTTTTATTTGATGCAATAATTGAAGACGGCGACATGGCGTACTTACCGATTTTAAAACAACAATATAAAGAAGATAGCAGAGATGCTAACGTAAAACCTGAATGGCTTAAAGACTTGAAAAATTGCATAAGTGAATTGAGTAAGAAATTAAAGCCCACAAAATGATCTACTAGATGCCTGGATATTGGATTCAACTTGGCGGCAATTCTAGTCGTATTGCTTATTACAACTGAATGCCGTCACAAATGCGGTTTTATTTGTATTTTCGGATGAATATCTGGAAGAACTGGGAAACAAAAAAAAATT
>CAIKOJ010000208.1 GCA_903829015.1 uncultured Bacteroidota bacterium | reverse complement strand
GATCTAAACTCGCCAAATTCCATAAACAGTGTTGCCCCACCCGAAAAAAAAAACTCACGACGTCACTACAAAACAAAATTCTTATGTCAACCGAAGCTACGAATACTTTTAGAGCCCAAGGACAAGAACCATTAGGACCGCCAACGGGTACGACACCAGAAAATCCCTAAAGAATAAGACGAGAAAATGGATCAGACAGTCAACCGACTCCCGGCCTCAACTTCAGAAATATGACCGAAGAAGAGAGACAAGAAGTGCAGGAATATTTTTCCCCGTTGTTAAAAACGTTAACAAATCAGTTCAAAGCAGGTTTAGAAATTTCACATGAAAACCAACTCGCAATCGAAATTCGACAAATGTATTGTCAAATCTCCGTACTACGACGCCTTCAAATAATAGCTACGGCCCAATCGAGTGGCCTTCTCGCCGCGTCACTTTTAAAGTTACCAACATGCTCACGTATAACAGGCGCGGGTGCCTCACTAACAATAGAAACCTGTGAAAAAAGACAACTTTCAGTCAGACAACAAACAGTCACAGCTAAAGAAACAAAGTGTGGTTTTCAACCTTTAATAATACATAATAACAGAAATTTCACAATTGGACTAGATGGATGGTCATCCACTCTCGCCATGTTTTTGGCCTACTCACTATGTAAATCTCAATGGCAAAACTTACCAGTGGGAACATGAGAACCAAATGGCAGGAGAATGGAAGGAACAGGCAGCAAATGTCCATATTCCAAACTTAAATCTTATTGCGGAATTTCCTGAACTTCCACTTAAAGAATTTGATTACGCTCTCAAAAGACATCCAGCACATTTAATATCAGACTATGAACGATTAAATGTAATGAATGAAATTATGGGAATCACAAGGGAAACCCAGGAAAACGCGTTACCTGGTATCACGATTTCAGAAAAACAAGATAATAAGTTCAGCCAAATGTATTCATGGACAGATTACCTAAAAATCTTAGTGTTTGCGACAATCGGTTTTGTAGTATTCATAATCGTAGCATATATTTTCGCCCGAATAAACCCTATACCAGCTTTGATCGATTCATTCAGAACCAAACGCAATAACAAACAAAACAAACGTGACTTAGAGACTGCTGACGTACCTCTAGAACAATTTCAACCAATGCTACCTTCGGCACCACAGCCAATTATTATTCCTGGAAATGCATACCCATATATTGTACGACCTAGCACATCTACTTCAATAAGTAATTTCCTCAACCGTATGCACCTGTAATGATGCACAATTTGTACATAGGAGATAAAGAAATCTACAACGACGAACATGCACCAAGAAGACTACCCACCGAGACCCTCGGAACGCAGTAACATGTGGTCATTCATGCCCGTCAGCATGCAACGTAAAGACGGAAGATTTGGAGACCACACTCACCGCCATGGAATTGAAACACCCCCTGAAATTCACAACTACATCTACGACGATAATGTTCACAGCCTCACACAATATCTATGGGAAAACAAGGACATCATCGAAACTGTACATCGAATGAAAACCCCTCTACTTGCATCTATAAAACACGACTCCTACGCATGTTTTAACGTTTTACTCCGATACGGAGCCGATGTAGAAGCTCAGAATGGTCGTAACGAAACCGCAATCATCATGGCAACCCGTATGGATAGAGAGATGATGTTCAAAGAATTGGTACTTCGTGGCGCATGCATTTTTGCCACGGATCGCATGTGCCGCACGATCACCGAAATCATCATTTCTAGGGACAATGTGGACTGGTTACGCTTTCTCCACGAAGACAGACTAAATCTCCTAAACTATGACCAGCAGAACAACGAATTCCCTTTAACCCTTGCCATTAGCCACCAAGCCCGTGCCTGCACCGACTACATCCTGAGTCTGGACCTCAAAGTACACTCTTTCTTGATAGGAAAGGACTCGTGTCCCATCGCCCAAGCAATCCGACGTAATGATTTATCTACGATTACTCAACTAAGCATCTTGCCCTATTTCAGAACAATCATCAACAGGAATATACACAAATCCATTTCCTACATCCACTTTGCTGTCCAGAAACGTCGGACAAAAGCGACACACCTACTACTACAAAATGGAGCATTTGTAAACTTGTTGGATAACCATCGGAATACGCCTGCACATTATGTAGAAGACATACCAACTCTACGTGTTTTAATCTATTTTGGTGCGAATCTGACAGCCCGAAATTCACTCAATCAAACCCCACTGATGAAGGCAGAAAGCGATGGAAGAAATGCTATTACCCACTTCCTCCGCAATTATCACAAAAACTTTGCAGGAGAATGAAGATTTTTAAGAGAAAACACACTAAAAGAACTTAACTTACCAAATCGAAAATCAAATATCGAATGGAT